>NZ_JBXUOV010000217.1:0-8596 GCF_057196585.1 Micromonospora sp. ATLC20 | reverse complement strand
GCCGAACGGCAGCGGGCCGCGGGCGGAGGGCGGCCGGGCCGAGCCGCCGCGCCGCGGCCAGGAACCGCGTGGCGGGCGCCGCGACGGTTACGACGATCAGGGTCGGTACGGCCCGGTGTCCGGCGGCGGCCGGGAGTACCGCGGCGACCGCTACTGAGACGACACGACGAAGGGGTGACCGGCGACCGGTCACCCCTTCTCGTCTGCCGTCGTCAGATGCGGCGCAGGACCGCCACCACGCGGCCCATGATGGTGGCGTCGTCGCCGGGGATCGGGTCGAAGGCCGGGTTCTGCGGCATCAGCCAGACGTGCCCGTCCCGCCGCCGGTAGGTCTTCACCGTCGCCTCACCGTCGAGCATGGCGGCCACGATGTCGCCGACCTCGGCGTTCGGCTGCTGCCGGACGACCACCCAGTCGCCGTCGCAGATCGCCGCGTCGAGCATCGAGTCGCCCTTGACCTGGAGCATGAAGACCTCGCCCTCACCGACCAGCTCGCGGGGGAGGGGGAAGATGTCCTCCACCGCCTGCTCGGCCAGGATCGGCCCACCGGCGGCGATGCGGCCCAGCATCGGCACGTACGCCGGGGCGGGCCGCTGCGCGCGGGCCGCCTCGTCGTCCGCCTCGCCCGGCGCGCGGACGTCGACGGCGCGCGGACGGTTCGGGTCACGGCGCAGGAAGCCCTTCTTCTCCAGCTCCTTGAGCTGGTAGGCGACGCTGGACGGGGACACCAGCCCGACCGCCTCGCCGATCTCGCGCACGCTCGGCGGGTAGCCGTGGCGCTCGACCCAGTTACGGATGAACTCCAGGATCCGCCGCTGCCGGGCGGTCAGGTCGACCGTCGCGGGGTCGGGGAAGCTGCTCACCACCGGGGTGACCGGACGCACCGCGGCGGGGGCGGTGCGGCTGCGGGCGGTGCGGGGGCGACGGGTCGCCGGAGGACCCGCCCCGTCGTTCGGCTGCGGGTTCTTCTGCCGGCTGGCCCGGTCCTCGGTCACGTCCGTCCCTCCCTGGTCGGCGCTGGGGTGCCTCGTCGGCTCGTGGTGCGTGTGGTCTGACCGTATAGGTGAGATCGGCCATTTTCAAACATCTGTACGACGTGCTGTCGGCGTGTCGCGCCGAATTCCTGGATTTCCGAACTGGTGTTCTGATAGAAGGGTACGCCGCTCGAACGGATGTTCTATCCCGGCTGCCCGTGACTAGCACGGGAGGCCGTCCGTTGGGCTCCTCGGCGGCGTCGCGCCGGGCGTGATCCTGACGACTCGCCGGACACGCCCGTCAACTTGACCTCGCTTGGGGTTCGGCATACGGTCGACCCCTAGATGTAGTAGTCACACGGGCGTAAGTTGCCTACAGGTTGGGTTCAACTACCGAACGCACTCCCGCACCGCGCACTCGGCGACGGTCATCAGACGATGGCCCCGCCGTGCCGACGCGTGCCCGGGAGCCGGTAGGTGTGCCCGCGATCGACTGAGGAGGTCGGGCGAATGCGGTGTCCGTACTGCCGGCACGCCGACTCCCGGGTGGTCGACTCGCGGGAGGCCGACGACGGCCAGCTCATCCGGCGGCGACGGTCGTGCCCGGAGTGCGGCAAGCGGTTCACCACCGTCGAGGAGGCGGTGCTCGCGGTGGTCAAGCGCAGCGGGGTGACCGAGCCGTTCAGCCGTACGAAGATCATCGGTGGGGTGCGCAAGGCGTGCCAGGGGCGCCCGGTCGACGACGACTCGATCGCGCTGCTGGCACAGAAGGTCGAGGAGACCGTACGGGCCAAGGGGGCGGCCGAGATCCCCAGCCACGAGGTGGGCCTGGCCATCCTCGGCCCGTTGCGTGACCTCGACGAGGTGGCCTACATGCGGTTCGCCAGCGTCTACCGGTCCTTCGACTCGCTCGCCGACTTCGAGCGCGAGATCGAGACGCTGCGGGCCGCCGCGCGCGCCCGGGAGGGCGCCGGTGCCGGTGCGGCGGACGCCGCCGGCGCGATCAGCTGACATTTTCGGGTTTCTGACAGGTACACGAGGCGCGGTGGGTGACCGTGCCGACGAGGGGGGCGAGGGCGTGACGACCAGCAAGTCACGGAACAAGGCCGGGGCGGGGCTGAAGATCGAGCGCGTCTGGACGACCGAGGGGGTGCATCCCTACGACGAGGTCGCCTGGGAGCGCCGCGACGTCGTCATGACGAACTGGCGGGACGGCTCGATCAACTTCGAGCAGCGCGGGGTGGAGTTCCCCGAGTCCTGGTCGGTGAACGCGGCGAACATCGTGACCACCAAGTACTTCCGGGGCGCGGTGGGGACCCCGGAGCGGGAGTGGTCGCTGCGGCAGCTGATCGACCGGGTGGTCGAGACCTACCGCACCGCCGGTGAGGAGTACGGCTACTTCGCCACCCCGGCCGACGCCGAGGTGTTCGCGCACGAGCTGACCTGGATGCTGCTGCACCAGGTGTTCAGCTTCAACTCGCCGGTGTGGTTCAACGTCGGCACGCCGTCGCCGCAGCAGGTAAGCGCCTGCTTCATCCTCTCCGTCGACGACTCGATGGACTCCATCCTCGACTGGTACAAGGAGGAGGGGCGGATCTTCCAGGGCGGCTCCGGCGCCGGGGTCAACCTCTCCCGGATCCGTTCCTCGAAGGAGCTGCTCTCCTCCGGCGGTACCGCCTCCGGCCCGGTCAGCTTCATGCGCGGCGCGGACGCCTCCGCCGGCACCATCAAGTCCGGTGGCGCCACCCGGCGCGCGGCGAAGATGGTCATCCTCGACGTGGACCACCCGGACATCGAGGAGTTCGTGGCGACCAAGGCGCGCGAGGAGGACAAGATCCGCGCGCTGCGTGACGCCGGGTTCGACATGGACCTGGGCGGCGCCGACATCGTCAGCGTGCAGTACCAGAACGCCAACAACTCGGTCCGCGTCTCCGACGAGTTCATGACCGCGGTGGAGAACGGCGGCGGCTTCGACCTGCGCGGCCGGCTCGACGGGCAGACCATCGAGACGATCGACGCCAAGAAGCTGTTCCACACCATCTCCCAGGCCGCGTGGGAGTGCGCCGACCCGGGCCTGCAGTACGACGACACCATCAACGACTGGCACACCTGCCCGGAGACCGGGCGGATCACCGCGTCGAACCCGTGCTCGGAGTACCTGCACCTGGACAACTCCTCGTGCAACCTGGCCTCGCTGAACCTGATGAAGTTCCTCCGCGCCGACGGCGGCTTCGAGGTGGAGAAGTTCGTCAAGTCGGTCGAGTTCGTCATCACCGCGATGGACATCTCGATCTGCTTCGCCGACTTCCCGACCGAGAAGATCGGTGAGACCACCCGCGCCTACCGGCAGCTCGGCATCGGGTACGCCAACCTGGGCGCGCTGCTGATGGCCTCCGGCCTGCCGTACGACTCGGAGCAGGGCCGGGAGGTGTCCGCCGCAATCACCTCGCTGATGACCGGCACCGCCTACCGCCGTTCCGCCGAGCTGGCCGGCATCGTCGGCCCGTACGACGGCTACGCCCGCAACGCCGAGCCGCACAAGCGGGTCATGCGCAAGCACGCCGCCGCCAACGACGCGATCAAGGCGACCGGCACCGTGGCCACCGCCGTGCAGCGCGAGGCCACCAAGCAGTGGACGCTCGGCAACAAGCTCGGTGACAAGTTCGGCTGGCGCAACTCGCAGGCCAGCGTGCTCGCCCCGACCGGCACCATCGGCCTGATGATGGACTGCGACACCACGGGTGTCGAGCCGGACCTGGCACTGGTGAAGTTCAAGAAGCTGGTCGGCGGCGGCTCGATGCAGATCGTCAACCAGACCGTGCCGCGCGCCCTGCGCAGCCTCGGCTACCCCGAGGAGCAGGTCGAGGCGATCGTCGAGCACATCGCCGACCACGGCCACGTGGTGGACGCCCCGGGCCTCAAGCCGGAGCACTACCCGGTCTTCGACTGCGCCATGGGCGAGCGCTCGATCGCGCCGATGGGTCACGTGCGGATGATGGCGGCCGTTCAGCCGTTCATCTCCGGCGCCATCTCCAAGACGGTCAACATGCCGGAGCAGGCCACCGTCGAGG
Source organism: Micromonospora sp. ATLC20 (assembly GCF_057196585.1). Classification (NCBI taxonomy): domain Bacteria; kingdom Bacillati; phylum Actinomycetota; class Actinomycetes; order Micromonosporales; family Micromonosporaceae; genus Micromonospora; species Micromonospora sp. ATLC20. Next base: position 4,551 of record NZ_JBXUOV010000217.1, on the reverse strand, counting down.
ACGTCGAGAAGATCTACTTCGAGGGCTGGAAGCTCGGCCTCAAGGCGCTGGCGATCTACCGCGACAACTGCAAGGTCGGCCAGCCGCTGTCGGCTGCCAAGCCGGGCAAGGGCGCCGTCGAGGCCCAGGCCCCGGCCACGCCGGAGAAGGTCGTGGAGAAGGTCGTCGAGTACCGCCCGGTGCGCAAGCGGCTGCCGAAGAAGCGCCCGTCGGAGACCATCTCGTTCTCGGTCGGCGGCGCGGAGGGCTACCTCACCGCCTCGTCCTACCCGGACGACGGCCTCGGCGAGGTCTTCCTCAAGATGTCGAAGCAGGGCTCGACCCTGGCCGGCGTGATGGACGCCTTCTCGGTGGCCATCTCCATCGGTCTCCAGTACGGCGTCCCGCTGGAGACGTACGTCAGCAAGTTCACGAACATGCGCTTCGAGCCGGCCGGCATGACCGACGACCCGGACGTGCGCATGGCCGCCTCGGTGATGGACTACATCTTCCGTCGCCTGGCGCTGGACTTCCTGCCGTACGACCGCCGCGCCGAGCTGGGCATCTTCACCGCCAAGGAGCGGGCCGCCCAGCTCGCGGCCGAGGCGGAGGCGGAGGCGAGCGGTGCGGACCTCACCGCGATGGCCTCCTCCGCCCCGGTCGAGGCGCCCGAGCCGAAGACCGGCCCGATCGCGCAGCCGGCGCAGGAGATGGCCGACGCCGCGGCCGTCAAGCCCGCGCCGTCTGTGGGTTCCAGCACCGAACTGCTGGAGGCCGTGATCGGCAAGGCCGCCGACGCGCCGCTCTGCTTCACCTGCGGCACGAAGATGCGGCCCGCCGGTAGCTGCTACGTCTGCGAGGGCTGCGGCTCCACCAGCGGCTGCAGCTGACATCGAGCGAAGTCGCATCTGCTGCGACAGCGACCGCCCGGTCCTCCAGGGGCCGGGCGGTCGCTGCGGCAGGGACGAGGTGTCGTCGATCGTCAGACGGACGGGTCCCAGGCGATGAGCTGGTCGAAGATGCGGCGGTCGCCGTCCAGCTCCAGCTTCGGGGAATCCGGCGTTATGCGGCCGTAGAAGAACAGGACCAGGTCACTGGCAGTGCCCCGGGCGGAGACGTCGGCCGTGTCCCGGTCCGGGTCCTCACCGGCGGCCGGCTCGCCGAGCCGGCTGGCCTGTGCGCCGTCGCCGGACAGCCGAAGGCGCCACGAGCGGCCCTCGGTGGCGTGGTATTCGACGACGGCGGGTTCGTGCGGCCAGGCGACATCCGTCGAGCAGAGGGTGAACTGGCAGTCGTCGAAAGCGTCGAGGGCGACCTCGTCCGGCAGCGGCTCCGGGCTCCCCACGGCGAGCTGAGCGTCGTGGGTGTGCACCGCGATCTCGGCGACCTGGCGCCGAGCCCACGCACCGGAGGTTTCCGGTGACTGCGAATCACCCCACCACGTCCAACACCGGCGGTCCGGGCCGGCCTCGCGCAGTGCGCTCGTCAGCCGCTCGACGGACTCGCGCCACCAGGCCAGGAGAGCCTGGCGTTCCTGAGGCGCACCCGTGCCGTCGTCCCACACGGACTTGTCCGGGGGACCGTCGGCCGGCCCTGCGGCGACGATGGCGGCCGACCTGCGGCGGCCCATGCCCAGGTGCTGTACGAGATCGAACAGCGTCCACTCCGGACAACTCGGCACCGGCGCGTCGAGGCTGGGCGCCGCGGCGACCGCGGCGTGGAAAGCGGTCGACCGGTCGTCGATCAGCCGCAGGTGATCGGCGAAGGTGAGATTCGTGTGCACCCGGGCTGTCTATCAGTGTTCTTCGAAAGACGGACAGCGATTTTCGCCGCGCACGCGGCGGGCGGTGCCGGCGGTCATACCTCGCCGCGTACGCGAGCTGGAATGCTCGGGGGATGAGCACGACCGACATCTATCGGGTCTTCGCCGAGCGTGAGACGCGCGGCGTGTCCCCGGCGTACGAGCGGTTGTCGCAGGCGGTGGCCGGTGACCCGGAGCTGCTCGCCCTGCTCGACACGCTGCCACCGGCCAAGCGTCAGCCGAACCTGCTGTTCGGGGTGGTGCGGCTGCGCGGCGGGCCGGTGGACGACCCGGCGGCGTTCCGCGAGTACGTGATCGCGCACTGGCCGGACGTCGCGGCGCAGATGCGGGTGCGGGCGACGCAGACGAACGAGGCGGGGCGCTGCGCGGTGCTGCTGCCGGTGCTCGCCGCCCTGCCGCAGCCGCTGGCGTTGCTGGAGGTGGGCGCGTCCGCCGGGCTGTGCCTCTACCCGGACCGGTACGCCTACCGCTACGGCGACCGGCAGATCGGCGAGGGCGAGCCGGTGCTCGACTGTGACCTGACCGGCACCGATCCGCCGCGGCGTCGTCCGGAGGTGGTGTGGCGGGCCGGGCTGGACGTGAACCCGCTCGACGTCACCGACCCGGCCGACGTGGCCTGGCTGGACGCGCTGATCTGGCCGGAACACCGGCACCGCCGGGAACGGTTGCGCGCCGCGGCGGCTGTCGCGGCGGCCGATCCGCCCCTGCTGGTACGCGGTGACCTGGTCGACGACCTGCCGGCGCTGGCGGCGCGGGCCCCGGCCGGGGCGACGCTCGTGGTGTTCCACAGTTCGGTGCTCTACCAGGTGCCGCCGCAGCGCCGGAACGCCTTCACCGCGCTGGTGCGGACCTTGCCCGGCCACTGGATCGCCAACGAGGACCCGTCAGTTCTGCCGCACGCCGATCTGCCAGAGCCCTCTGCCGATGGGTTCCACAACGTGCTGGCCCTGGACGGCCGCCCGCTGGCCTGGACCCGGGGTCACGGGCAGGCGCTCACCTGGCTCGGCCCGGCGCGGCCGTGAAGACCGCCGGACCGCCCGGCCCGGCTCAGTCCGGCAGCGAGTCGACCGCCGAGGCGAGCACGCCGCGCAGGTCGGCCTCCGCGCCGGCCGGCAACGTCTGGGGCTTGACCACCTGGTACGCCACGCGTACCTCGTAGTGGTCACCTCGCCAGGCCCAGCCGTCGAACCGGGTCTCCCCGCCGTCCCACGGGCGTACCGCCGTACAGGAGGTGTCGCCCGGTCCGGCGTCGCTCGGTTCGGCGGCGATGCGGTCGCACCGGTCCCGCCGCCACTTCGCGTCGTACCTGCCATCGGTATCGACGGCCACGGTGACGACCAGGTCGCCGCGCATGGAGGTGCCGCTGGTCAGATCGACCGCGCACTCCTTGGAGCCGCTGCGGTCACCGAGGTTCGCCGAGGCGCTGGGCTGAGCGCCGGGCGACCGTAGCAGCGCCGCGCCAACCCCGCCCTCCGCCCCGTCGATCATGAGGTTGACGGGGCGACACGCCGACCTCGCCCCCGTTAACCTCATGATCGACGGAGCGAGGGCGGGCGGCGGTCCGGCCGGCTACTAGGGTCGCGGGGTGACCGAACCGCGGTGGCTCTCCGAGACCCGTGCGGCGTACGACGCCGTCGCCGAGGACTACGCGCGGCTGCTGCCCGACGTGGTCGAGCCGCCGCTGGACCGGGCCCTGCTGGCCGCGTTCGCCGAGACGGTCGGGCCGGGCCGGTCCGTGCTGGAGGCGGGCTGCGGCACCGGCCGCGTCACCGCCCACCTGCACCGGCTCGGCCTCGACATCAGCGGCGTCGATCTGTCGCCCGGCATGGTGGCGGTGGCCCGCCGCGCGTACCCGGACCTGCGCTTCGAGGTCGGCTCGCTCATCGAGCTGACCGCGCCCGACGCGTCGCTGGCCGGGCTGGTCTCCTGGTACTCGATCATCCACCTGCCACCGGAGCTGCTGTCCGAGGTGTTCGCCGGTTTCCACCGGGTTCTCGCTCCGGGTGGTCACCTGTTGCTCGCGGTGAAGGCCGGCGACCGGCGCGACCGACGGGAACAGGCATACGGCCACTCGGTCGCCCTCGACGTCTACTGGCTGTCCCCGGATCGGCTGGCCGCACAACTCACGACGGCCGGGTTCGTGGTGTCGGCGACGATGGTCCGCGCGCCGGTCGGCCGGGAGCGGCAGCCCCAGGCGTTCCTGCTCGCGCAGCGTCCGGCCGACTGAACTCTCCGGCACCACTCACCACAGCCGGCACCCGGCCTGTACCGCACGTGATGACGGGGCAGCGAAGAGTTGCCGTTCTGGCTAGGGTTGACGATCTCGGCGGAGGGAGACGTCATGCGCACCCGGATGCTCCTCGCGTCGACGCTGCCGTTGCTCTGGGGCGCTGTCGTCGGCTGGTGGACGCCGCGCGGGCCCGGCACTGTGGGCGCGGCACTCGCCTCCGTGGCGGTGAGCCTCGCCGTCGGGCTGGCCGCCGGGTGGCTGAGCCGGTCCCGCTGGTTCATGCTCGTCGCGCCGGTGATCTTCGCGGTGGCCGTCGAACTGGTCCGGCTGCGGCTGCGCGGGCCCACCGTCGACCGTCCGCACCTGTCCGGCTTCGGCGTCGTGGCGCTGCTCGCCGGCCGGGGCGTACACGGACTCCTGACCTTGTTGCCGCTGCTGGTCGGCGCCGCCTACGGCGCCGGACTGGCCCGCCGCCTCGACGCGGTGCCGCCGCGCCGGCCGGTGCCGCGCTGGGCGGGCC
>NZ_JBXUOV010000216.1:0-8822 GCF_057196585.1 Micromonospora sp. ATLC20 | reverse complement strand
GCTCGGGCTCGCGCTCGGCGCGGCGGCGCTCGGCGTCGCCGACGGGGAGGCCGGGGCCATGCCGCCCTGGCCGCCGGCGCTCGGCGATCCGCTCACCTTGGGGCTGGCGCTCGCCTTCGGCGACGCGCTGCCCGACGGCGTCGGGCTGGCGGCACCGGACGGGGTCGCGCTCGGGACCGGCGCGGGCGCGGCGGCGGCACCGCTGCCGTCGGTGGCCTTGAGCACCTTGCGGAAGCGCAGCTCGGCGGCCTCACCGACATCGGTCAGGTCGCGGTTCTGGCCGGGCAGGGAGATCACGATGTTGCGGTTGCCCTCGGTGACCACCTCGGCCTCGGCCACGCCGTAGGCGTTGACCCGGCTCTCGATGATCTGGCGGGCCTCCTCGAGGTTGTCGGCGGTCGGGGGCTTGCCGTCCACCGTGTTGGTGGCCTCGAGCGTCAGCCGGGTGCCGCCGACGAGGTCCAGGCCGAGCCGTGGCTCCAGCCGGTCCTTCCAGCCACCGCTGGCGCCGCCCGAGAAGAACACCAATAGATAGAGGACGACGAAGATGAGCCCGAGCACGGCGAGCTGCCGTCCGGGCCGCATCTGTCCCTGAGGTGGTGCCACGGCTGTCCTGTCTCCCTGTACGGTCGCGCCGCTTCCACGGCGGCGACAACTGTCGGGCCGGGGGTGTCCGCCCGACTGCTCCGGCGGGTCGGCACCGGAGGACGGCACGCCGACTGGTGCGCGGCGCGGGGGCGCCGCACGGCCCGGCCGGATGCCGGCGCCGCGCGCCGACCCCAACTATCCACTTGTACGGATGAATCCGCTGCCCCGTCCGGGACGGGTGGTCACTCCTTGACCGGCTCGGCTTCCTCGGTGATCGTCTCGGCCGCCGGCGCCTCGGCGCGCTTGATCACCCGCGCGACGGCGGGGCGGGCGTACCGGGTCTGCACGCCCGGGGCGACCTCGAGCAGAACCGTCTCGTCCTCGACCGCGGTGACCGTGCCGTGCAGGCCGCCGATGGTGACCACCTCGTCGCCCGGGGAGAGGGCGGCCTGCATCTGCTCGGCCTCGCGGCGGCGCTTCTGCTGCGGACGGATCATCATGAAGTACATGACGACGAAGAGCAGAGCGATCATGAGGATCGGCGTCAGACTGCCGGCTCCCCCGCCACTCGCTGCTGCGTAAAGCACGGTGTAGACCTTCCGGTTGGCGTCCGCCCCGGCGCCGGAGGGCGCCGCAGCGGAAGCGGATTCTCACGTCCTGTACAAACCGCGGCGAAGTCTAGTCCCTGCTCCTGAGAAGACCGAATGCGGCACAGATCACGAACGGATCACGGCTGATCGGGCTGCACCGAGAACAGATCGGGCCCCGGAGGGGCATCCGCACCAAATGTACCATTCGGGGGCGTACGGCCCAGATGGCGCCAGGCGGCCTCGGTCGCCACCCGCCCGCGGGGCGTCCGGGCCAACAGCCCGGCCCGGACCAGGAACGGCTCGCAGACCTCCTCGACCGTGTCCGGCTGCTCACCCACCGCCACGGCGAGCGTGGACAGGCCCACCGGGCCGCCCCGGAACGAGTCGACGAGCGCGGTCAGCACCGCCCGGTCGAGCCGGTCCAGGCCGAGCGCGTCCACGTCGTAGACGGTCAGCGCGGCCCGTGCGGTCTCCAGCGTGACCACGCCGTCGGCGCGCACCTCCGCGTAGTCGCGGACCCGGCGCAGCAGCCGGTTCGCGATACGCGGGGTGCCCCGGGACCGGCCGGCGATCTCCGCCGCCCCCTCGGCGGTGATCGGCACGCCGAGGATCCGGGCCGACCGGTGCAGCAGCGTCTCCAGGTCGGCCGGCGCGTAGAAGTCGAGGTGCGCGACGAAGCCGAACCGGTCGCGCATCGGGCCGGTCAGCAGGCCGGAGCGGGTGGTGGCGCCGACGAGCGTGAACGGCTCCACGTCGAGCGGGATGGCGGTGGCACCCGGGCCCTTGCCCACCACCACGTCGACGCGGAAGTCCTCCATGGCGCTGTAGAGCAGTTCCTCGGCCGGCTTGGCGATCCGGTGGATCTCGTCGATGAACAGCACGTCGCCCTCGGCGAGGCCGGTCAGGATCGCGGCCAGGTCGCCGGAGCGCTCGATGGCCGGGCCGCTGGTCACCCGGATCCCGGTGCCCAGCTCGGCGGCGACGATGTTGGCCAGGCTGGTCTTGCCGAGGCCGGGCGGACCGGAGAGCAGGATGTGGTCGGGCGGGGAGCCGCGCCGCATCGCGCCCTGCAACAGCAGGTCGAGCTGGTCGCGGACGCGGTCTTGGGCGATGAACTCGTCCAGCCGCTTCGGCCGGACGCTGGCCTCCGCGTCCAGCTCGGCGTCGCTGACGTACGCCGAGACCAGGTTCTCCCCGCTCATCGGCTGCGGCCCAGGAGGCGGATCGCCTGCTTGAGCAGCACCGGCACCGGCGGGGTCTCGCCGTCGACGGTCTCCGCCACCGCGGCCACCGCCTGCTCGGCCTGACCGGCCGTCCAGCCGAGCCCGACGAGGGCCTGGCGGACCTGCTCCGGCCAGGCACCCGCGGTCACCCCGGCCGCGCCGTCGGCGCCCACCGGCACCGGGCCGACCCGGTCGCGCAGCTCCAGCACCAGCCGCTCGGCGCCCTTCTTGCCGATGCCGGGCACCCGGGTCAGCGCGGCGGTGTCGGCGTTCGCGATGGCCTTGCGGACCGCGTCCGGCGTGTGCACGGCGAGTACCGCCTGGGCCAGCCGGGGACCGACCCCGCTGGCGGTCTGGAGCAGCTCGAACAACTGCTTGGCGTCGTCGTCGGCGAAGCCGTAGAGGGTGAGCGAGTCCTCCCGGACCACAAGGCTGGTGGCGAGCCGGGCGGGCTGGCCCACGCGCAGGTCGGCGATCGTGCCGGGGGCGCACTGCACGGCCAGGCCGATGCCGCCCACCTCCACCACCGCGTGATCCGGGCCGGTGGCGGTCACCGTGCCGCGTACGCTCGCGATCATCGCGTCCCTCCTCGTCGGGCCCGTTGCGCGGCCTCGGCCAGCTTGGACCGGGTGCCGCCGCGCCACACGTGACAGATGGCCAGCGCCAGCGCGTCGGCGGCGTCGGCCGGCTTCGGCGGCTCGGGCAGCCGCAGCAGCCGGGTGACCATGGTGGTCATCTGCTTCTTGTCCGCCTGCCCCGACCCGGTCACCGCGGCCTTGACCTCGCTCGGCGTGTACGTCGTCACCGGCAGCCCGGCCCGGGCCCCGGCGAGCACCGCGACGCCGCTGGCCTGCGCGGTGCCCATCACGGTGCGGACGTTGTGCTGGCTGAACACGCGCTCCACCGCGACCGCGTCCGGCCGGTGCTCGGCGACCAGGTCGGTCAGCGAGCGGTCCAGGTGCAGCAGGCGCAGCGCGAGGTCGTCCTCCGGGTCGGTGTAGACCACGTAGTAGGCCACGAGCGTGCAGGGACGGCCCGGCACGCCCTCGACCACGCCGACCCCGCACCGGGTCAGCCCCGGGTCGACGCCCAGCACGCGCACGCCGCCTCCTCCCCGAGCCGCCAGCAGTACGTGTGTTCGACACACCCTACTGGTGCCCGCCGACGCCGGGACCGCCGGACACGCCGGGTGCGGGCGGTGACGCGGCGCACCACACAGGCGGGCGGTGGAGTATGTGTCGCCGCCCCATGTGCCAGGGGGCAACCGGCTCGTACGTTCATGCGCCATGACGGCAGAACCCGTGGCGGTCCCCCACGTCGTACACGTCGACCTGACCGGTCGCACCGCGCTGGTCACAGGTGGTGGCGGCGGCATCGGACGGGCCTGTGCCCTGCGCCTGGCGGCGGCCGGCGCGACGGTCGTGGTGCTGGACCGCGACGTGACGGCGGCCGAGGCGGTGGCCGCCGAGGCCGGCGGCCGGGCGGTCGGGATCGACCTGGCCGACCCGGCGGCGGTGGACCGGCTCGGCGTCGACGCCGACATCGTGGTCAACAACGCCGGGCTGCAGCACGTCGCACCGGTGCAGGACTTCCCGGTCGAGCGCTTCGAGTACATCCAGCGGGTGATGGTGGAGGCGCCGTTCCTGCTGATCCGCCGCGCGCTGCCCCGGATGTACGCGAACGGCTGGGGCCGGATCGTGAACATCTCCTCGGTGCACGGGCTGCGCGCCTCGCCGTTCAAGGCCGCGTACGTCTCGGCCAAGCACGCGCTGGAGGGCCTGTCCAAGGTGGTCGCGCTGGAGGGCGCCGCGCACGGCGTCACGGCCAACTGCATCAACCCGGCGTACGTGCGCACCGCGCTGGTGGAGAGCCAGATCGCCGACCAGGCGGCCACCCACGGCATCGGCGAGGACGAGGTGGTCGAGAAGATCATGCTGGCCCGGGCGGCGATCAAGCGGCTGATCGAGCCGGAGGAGGTGGCCGAACTGGTGGCGTACCTGTGCTCCCCGCCCGCCGCGTTCCTCACCGGCACCTCGATCGCCCTCGACGGGGGCTGGACGGCGAACTAGTGGGCCCGCGCACAATGTCGGTCATGTCGTCGCCGGTGGAGTTCCTGGAGCTGCTGGCGCGCGAGGCCGCCGCGGTCGAGTTCGAGGGCCCGCTGGTGGCCGCGCGCGCCGCCGGCCTGCCCGCCGAACGGCTCGCCGAGCTGGAGCAGGCGAAGGTGGTGGCGCTGCGGGTACGGGCGCTGCTGGCCCGCCGCCGGCGCCGGGAGACCGAGCTGTCCGGCCTGTACGACACCGCGAGCGACCTGGCCGGGCTGCGCGACCTGGACGACGTGCTGCGCGCCATCGTGCACCGGGCGCGGATCCTGCTCGGCACCGACGTGGCGTACATGACGCTCAACGACGACGAGCGCGGCGACACGTACATGCGGGTCACCGACGGCTCGATCTCGGCCCGGTTCCAGCGGCTGCGGCTGGAGCTCGGCGACGGCCTGGGCGGGCTGGTCGCGCAGACCGGCACCCCGTACGTCACCTCGAACTATCAGGAGGACGAGCGGTTCCGGCACACCGGGGAGATCGACGGCGGTGTGGGCGAGGAAGGACTGGTGGCCATCCTCGGCGTGCCGCTGCGGCTCGGGTCCAGCGTGATCGGCGTGCTGTACGCGGCCAACCGCTCGGCCCGGCCGTTCGCCCGCGAGGAGGTGTCGCTGCTGGTGTCGCTGGCGGCGCACGCGGCGGTGGCGATCGACACCGCGCGGCTGCTCGCCGAGACCCGGGCGGCCCTGGCGGAGCTGTCGGCGGCGAACAGCACCATCCGGGCGCACAGCAGCTCGGTGGAGCGCGCCGCCGCGGCGCACGACCGGATGACCGCGCTGGTGGTGCGCGGCGGCGGGATGGAGGACGTGGCGGCGGCGGTCACCGAGGTGCTCGGCGGTGCGCTGCTGGCGCTGGACGCCGAGGGCCGGCGGCTGGCCCGGGTCGGTGAGATCGAGGAGCCGGACCGGGCGGACATCGTGGAGGCGGTGGCCGCGTCCCGCACCGAGGGGCGCAGCGTGCGCCGGGGCCCGCTCTGGTACGCCGCGGTGGTGGCCGGCGCGGAGAACCTGGGCGCGCTGGTGCTGCGCCCGGACGACGAGCTGGTCGACGCCGACCAGCGCATCCTGGAGCGGGCCGCGCTGGTGACCGCGTTGCTGCTGCTGTTCCGCCGTACCGTGGCCGAGGCGGAGGGGCGGGTCCGCGGCGAGCTGCTGGACGACCTGATCGCCCGGCCGCTGCGCGACGCCGACGCGCTGCGGGCACGGGCCCGCCGGATCGCTGTGGACCTGGACGCGCCGCACGTGCTGGTGGCGGTCGGCGACGACGCGTTCGCCGAGACCGGCTCGGCCCGGCAGCGGGTGCTGTCCTGGGCCACCACGTACGCCTCGACCCGGGGTGGCCTGGCCGCGGCGCGTGACGGACGGGTGGTGCTGATGCTGCCCGGCCGGGACGCGGGCGGCGCGGCCCGCGCGGTGGCCCGGGACCTGTCCCGGGTGACCGGCCGCCCGGTGACCGCCGGGGCGAGCGGGCCGTCCACCGGGCCGGCGTCGCTCGCGGTCACGTTCGCCGAGGCGGAACGCTGCCTGTCCGCGCTGGGTGCGCTGGGGCGGGCCGGGCAGGGGGCGAGCACCACCGAGCTGGGTTTCGTCGGGCTGCTGCTGGGCGCGGTCGGTGACGCCGGGGACCGGGACGTGGCCCGGTTCCTCGCCACCACTGTGGGACCGGTGCTGGACTACGACGCCCGGCGGGGCACCGCGCTGGTGAAGACGCTGGAGGCGTACTTCGGGGTGGGCGGCAGCCTGGCCCGGGCCGCCGAACAGCTGCACGTGCACGTCAACACGGTCACCCAGCGGCTGGAGCGGGTCGGTCACCTGCTCGGCGCGGACTGGCAGCGGCCGGAGCGGGCGCTGGAGGTGCAGCTCGCGCTGCGCCTGCACCGGCTGCGCACGCCCGGCCGATGAGCGGCCGGGCACGGCGACCCGGGATCAGCGCACGCGCAGGCCGTCCAGGACCGTGTCCACGATCCGCTCGGGCAGCAGCCGCTCGTCGCGCTCAGGGTGCCAGCGCAGCATCCGCTGGGTGAGCATCGGCGCGGTGAGCAGCGCCATCGCCACCTCGATGTCGAGGTCCGCGCGCAGCTCGCCCCGGTCGATCGCGCGGAGCAGCACCTCGCGCATCGCCGCCCGCCGGGGCTCGATGATCGCCTCGTACGCCTGCCGGTGCGCCGAGCTGCGGTTCACCTCCGGCACCAGGCAGGGCATGATCTTGCGGGCGCGGGCATCGGCGTGCTGGCCCACCGCGCCGACGAGCACCACCAGGTCGTCGCGGACGGAGCGCCCGTCGGTGCGCGGCGCGGGCCCCTTGAGCGTGCGCAACGCGTCCAGCAGCAGCGCGTCCTTGCCCGGCCAGCGGCGGTAGATGGTGGCCTTGCCGACTCCGGCGCGGTTCGCGATCGCCTCGATCGACAGCGACTCGACGGTGCTGCCCTCGGCCAGCAGGTCGAGGGTGGCGTCGACGATCGCCTCGTCCGCGCGGGTGCTCCGCGGTCGCCCGGGGGGCGGGGGCGCGTCCGCCGGGGTATTCATCTAAGACATTGTCCACGAACCTATGCGGTACCGGCCAATTCCCGGTCGGTGACCGGCGCCGCGTCGGGGGCGACGACCGGCCGGCCCGGCATCCACCGCAGCACGATCACGATGCCGAGCGCGGCCACCACCGCGGAGGCGCCCGCCGCCCAGTGCATGGCCGAGACGAACGAGTCGTTCGCCGCGTCGATCAGTCGCGGCCCGTCGGGGCCGAGCCGGCCGGCGACCGCGTACGCCCCGGACACCGATTCGCGGGCCGCGTCGCGCACCGGGGCGGGCAGGGCGGCCACCGCCGGGCCGACCTGGTCGCGGTAGACGGCGGAGAGCACCGAGCCGAGCACCGCCACGCCGAGCGCGCCGGCCACCTGCCGCACGGTGTTGCTCACCGCGGAACCGACGCCGGCCTTCTCCCGGGGCAGCGACGACATGATCGACTCGGTGGCCGGCGGCATGATGTTCGCCATTCCGGCGCCCTGGAGGAAGCCCAGCGCCGAGAAGATCCAGATCGGGGTGTCCGCGTCGATGAAGACGAACGCGGCGAGCGCCACGGTGGTGAGCAGCAGCCCGGCGGCCGCGACCGCCCGGCCGCCGTAGCGGCGGACCATCGCCGCGCTGCGCGGCGCGAAGATCAGCTGGGCCGCGGCGAACGGCAGGAACAGCAGGCCGCTCTCCAGCGGGCTGTAGCCGCGCACGAGCTGCAGATAGAACGCCCCGAAGAACATCACGCCCATGGCGGCGAAGAAGACCAGCCCGACCAGGGCCACCGGCGCGGCGAACCGGGGCACCCGGAACAGCCGTACGTCAAGCGACGGGTGGTCGCTGCGCAGTTCGTGGGCGACGAACCAGCCGAGGACCGCGAGGCCGCCGAGCACCGCGACCCACACCTGCGGGCGGCCGAAGCCGTGCTCGCCGCCGTCGATGATGCCGTAGGTGAGCGCGACCAGGCCGACCACCGAGAGCAGCACGCCGAGCAGGTCCACCCGGCCGGGCTTGGGGTCGCGGGACTCGGGCACCAGCGCCGCGACGAGCACCACGCCGAGCACCACCACCGGCACGTTGATCAGGAAGACCGAGCCCCACCAGAAGTGCTCCAGCAACGCGCCGCCGAGCACCGGGCCGATCGCCACCGCGAGGCCGACCGCGCCGGCCCAGACGCCGATCGCCTTGGCACGCTCGCGCGGGTCGAAGACGTTGGAGATGATCGAGAGCGTCACCGGCATGATGGCCGCGCCGCCGACGCCCATCAGCGCGCGGGCCGCGATCAGCTGGCCCGGGTCCTGCGCGTACGCGGACAGCAGCGAGGACAGGCCGAACAGCGCCAGCCCGAGGATCAGGAAGCGGCGGCGGCCGAGCCGGTCACCGAGCACGCCGAAGGTGAACAGCAGCCCGGCGAAGACGAGCGTGTAGGAGTTGATCGCCCATTCCAGCTCGCCCTGGGTGGCGCCGAGGCCGTGCACCGGGTCGGCCAGCGTGCGCAGCGCGACGTTGAGGATGGTGTTGTCGAGGACGACCACGAGGAGGCTGATCACCAGCACCCCGAGGATCGCCCACCTCCTCGGGTGTCCGGTGTTCTCGTGTGGTTCCACGTCCGTGCTCCCCCCGGTTTCCCCGCGTCGGAATACGATACGGGTCAGACTCGTAACGGAGCCGAGCGTAGGTGAGCGGGTTTCGATACGGAACCGGTTCGTATCGAATGTGTCTCAGGTCACGCGGGCGGCCCGGCGGCCAGGGCCAGCCGCAGCACCGCGTCCCGCACCGGCAGCAGCCGGCGCACGCCGGACAGCCGCCCCGCCC
>NZ_JBXUOV010000215.1:0-8874 GCF_057196585.1 Micromonospora sp. ATLC20 | reverse complement strand
CGTCTGCGCCGCCGCGGCCGCACTGCTCGTGGCCGTGGACGGTCCCGCGCACCGGCTCGCCGGCCGGGCGGTCGAGCTGGCCCGCTCGCGCGGCGAGCTGTCCCTGCTGCCCCGGGCGCTGGAGCTGCGAGCAGTCGCCGAGTACTGGCTGGGCCGGCACGAGGCGGCGGCGGAGACCGCCCGCGAGGGCGTGCGCGCCGCCCGCGCCACCGGCCAGCACGTCTGCGCCCAGGTGCACCTCGGCATCCTCGCCGTGCTGGCCGCGGTCCGCGCCGACCGGGACGCCGCGCTGGCCCGGATCGCCGAGATCGGGGACGGGGCCGCACCGGGAAGCCGGCCGGACGCGTACGCCCGCTGGGCGCTCGGCGTGCTGGACCTGATCGACGGCCGGTACGCCGACGCGGTGGCCCGGCTGTCCGCGCTGGCCCGTACCGGCACCGGCCGGGGCCAGGTGCTGGTCCAGGTGATGGCCACGCCGTACCTGGTGGAGGCCGCCGCCCACGACGGCGGGCGGCCGGCCGCCGCGCTCGCCGTGTTCGACCACTGGGCCAGCAGCACGGCGAGCCCGTCGCGGCGGGCGCTGGCCGCGCGCTGCCGGGCGCTGCTCGCACCCCGGGGCGGCCCGGAGGCCGAACGGGAGTTCCACGCGGCGCTGCGGCTGCACCCGGCCGACACCGACCGGTTCGAGCGCGCCCGCACCGAGCTGCTGTTCGGTCGCGAGCTGCGCCGCCGGCGCCGCCCCCGGGACGCCCGGGCGCACCTGCACCGGGCCCGGGAGGCGTTCACGCTGCTCGGCGCCACCGTGTGGGCCGAGCGGGCGGGGGAGGAGCTGCGCGCGGCGGGGGAGTCGGTCGGGCCGGTGCGGCGCGGCCCGGAGCAGATGCTGACCGGGCAGCAGTTGCACATCGCCCGGCTGGTCGCGGAGGGGGCGACCAACCGGGAGATCGCCACCCGGATGTGCCTGTCCACCCGGACCGTCGACCACCACCTGCGCAACGTCTTCCACCGGCTGGGCGTGCGCTCGCGTACCGAACTGGCCCGCCTGCTGTCCTGACCGCCCGCCGTCCTCGGCCCGCGTGGTGTCGGCCGCCGGGCCGGGCGCGCCGCCGGGATCAGCGCAGTGCGGCCACCGCGGCGTCCGCGCCGCCGCGCCAGAGCACGCCGGCCTCGGTGAAGCCGGCCGCGCGCAGCGCGTCCAGGTGCCATGCCGCGGGCGGGTTCCACTCCGGGCTGTGCCCGGTCGGGTAGATCTGCCGCCGCTTCTCCACGAGCGGGCCGAGCACCGGGTCGTCGGCCGCCTGCGCCCACCAGTCCGGCCAGGACAGCGCCGCGCCGGCACGGTGCCGGGCGTCCCGGCGCGCCCGCGCGCGCTCGCCGAGCCGTGCGGTGAGCGTCGGCATCGCGTCGTCGGGCATGTGGTCGGCGTTGACGAACACGCCGCCGGGGCGCAGCACGTCGCGGATCTCGCGGTAGAGCTCGGTCAGGCGCGGACCGTCCACCCAGTGCAGCGCGGTGGCGGTGAGCACGGCGTCGTAGTCGCGGTGCGGCAGCGCGGCGGCCCAGTCGGACCGGTTGAGGTCGGCGGTGACCACGGTGGCCCGCCCGGCCAGCGCCGCCTCGGCGAGGGTGAGCAGCACCGGGTCGAGGTCGAGCACCGTCACCTCGGCGTCGGGCCGGCGGGCCAGCGTCCGCAGGCTGATCGATCCGGTGCCGCCCGCGAGGTCGAGCACCCGTGGCGGCCGGTCGCCGGTGACCGCTTCGACGGCGTCGAGCATCGCGTCGAAGCGGTGCTCCCGGTCCGGCAGGTACGCCTCCTGCTGCCGGTCCCAGCTCTCCTGCCAGGCCCGTACATCCAGATCGTAAGGAGTCATACCCCTCACGATAGTTACCAGCAGGCGACCCTGTCGAGGCTTGTTGCCAAACTTTTGCAATAAGCGGGGGCGTCCCGGCGGCGTCACCGGGGCCGGACGTCCGGCGGGCCGACGGTGACGAGGCGGTGACGCGCGCTGCGGCAGGGTCGCGGCACGACGACGGCACCGTTCGAGGGGGCTGCATGATCAGGACGATGCTCCGGCTGCGCGCGCGCCCCGGCTGCGAGCCCGCGGTCGGGCCGGCCTTCGAGACGGTCGCCGGGCAGCTCGGCGCACTGCCCGGCAACATGCGGCACGAGCTGCTGCGCGACGCCCTCGACCCGCGCGGCTTCGTCGTCGTCACCGAGTGGGCCGACGACGCGGCGCTGCGCGCGTACCGGCGCGGGCCGGTGGCGGCCCGCCTGGCCGACCTGCTCCGGCCGCTGACCGAGCCGGACGGCGACCCCGGCTACCCCCTGATGCGCGAGACCGGGGACGGGACGGGTCCGGTCTACGTGGACGTCGAACTCACAGTGCCGCTCGACCGGCTCGCCGAGTTCCACAGGGGCTACCCCGAGGTGGTCCGGCGGATGGCGGCGATACCCGGCTACCGCCGCGAACAACTGCTGCGGGAGCCCGGCTCGGACATCCACCACATCTTCGCCGAGTGGGACGGCTCCGCGCCGTTCCTCGCCTGGATCGGCGACCCGGCCCACGCCTCCGCGCAGGCCGGGCCGATCGCGCCGTTCCTTCTCGACATCCGGCGCCGGCTGTTCCACGTCGTGCCAGACGCGGACGACCGCCGACACCCCACCACGGGCTGGGAGGCCGACGTGCACAGGACAACAGACGTACTCGTCGTCGGGGCGGGGCCCACCGGGCTGACCGCCGCCGTCGAACTGGCCCGGCGGGGCATCGACTGCCTGGTGATCGACAAGCAGGTCACCCCGCCCGGCCACGCCGACAAGGCGATCGGTGTGCACTGCCGCACCATGGAGATCTGGGAGGAGCAGGGTGTCGTCCGGGAGGCCATGGACGCCGGCATCTGGCTCACCGGCAACACGGTCTTCGTCAACGGCGAGCAGACCCACCGGATGAGCTGGGAACTGCCCGGCCTGCCGTACGACCACCTCGGCCTGCCGCAGTACGAGACCGAACGGATACTCACCACCCGGCTGGCCACCCTCGGCGTCCGCCCGCAGCGCGGCGCCGAACTCGTCGACTTCACCCAGGACGCCGACGGCGTGGCCGCCACCGTCCGCACCGCCGACGGCGGCACCGAGACGGTACGCGCGGCGTACCTGGTCGGCGCCGACGGCGCGCACAGCCGGGTACGGGAGCGGCTCGGGCTCACCTTCACCGGCGGGCTCGGCCGGTTTCCGCAACTGTTCATGCTCGTGGACGTCGACGTGGACTGGGACATGCCGGACGGGCACCTGCTGCGGTTCCTGCACATGACCGACGGGCAGATGGACGGGATGCTCGTCTGCGTACCGCTGCGCGGCGAGCACCGCTACCGCATCGCCACCCTCGCCCCGCCCCGGTTCTTCGCCCAGACCGGCGGGCGCGACGCCCCGCCCGGGTTCAGCGAGGAACTCGACGAACCGACGATCGAGGACGTGCAGGCGGCGCTGGACCGCCTCGCGCCACCCGGCACCCGGGCGAGCAACCTGCGCTGGTCGTCGGTGTTCCGGATCAGCCACGGCATCGTCGACCGCTACCGCGACGGCCGCGTGTTCGTCGCCGGGGACGCCGCCCACCTGCATCCGCCGGCCGGCGGCCAGGGCATGAACACCGGCATCCAGGACACCTGGAACCTGGCCTGGAAGCTCGCTCTGGCGGTACGCGGGCTCGCCGCGCCCGGCCTGCTGGACAGCTACGAGACCGAGCGGCGGCCGGAGGGCGAGGAGATCGTCGGCCGGGCGGTACGGATGGCCGGCACCGAGGAGGTGGACCGCGCCGACCTGGAACGGCAGTTCCTCCAGGAGATGTCCATGCTGCTCAGCTACGCCGGCAGCCCACTGGTCGGGGAGACCGTCGCCGACCCGGCCGCGCTCGGTGACGCGCCCCGCCCCGGCGACATCGCGCCCGACGTCGACGGGCTGCGCCGGCGCGGCGTCGGCCACCCGCTGCGGCTGCGTGACCTCACCCGGGGCACCCGGCACACGCTGCTGCTCTACGCCGACCGCACGGCCGGCGTTGAGGAGCTGGCCGCGTTCACCGGCCTGTGCGCCGACGCGCGGCGGCTCGCCGGCGGGGAACTCGACGCGTACCTGCTGCTCGACCCGGACGCCGGCGAACCGCGACTGCTCGACCCGCCGGTGGTGCGCGACGCCGAGCGCCGCTTCCGCGCCGGGTACGGCCTGGCCGGCACCGGCCTGTACCTGATCCGCCCGGACGGGCACATCGGGTTCCGGGGCGCGCCGGTCGACCCGGACGCGCTGCGCAAGCACCTGCACCTGGTCTTCGGGAGTGTCCGGTGAGCCGGGTCCGGACCGTGCTGTCGATGCGGACCCGGGAGGGCTGCGAGGAGCGCTTCGAGGCGGAGTGGCTCACCGCGGCCGAACAGATCCGCACGCTGGACGGCTGCCTGCACCAGGACCTGGTCCGTGACGCCGACGACCCGCGCAGCTACCTGATCATCAGCGACTGGGCGGACCGCGAGCGGCTGGACGCGTTCGGCCGGAGCACGCACCGGGACCGGCTGCTGAGCATCATCCGTGAGCTGCGCGAGTCCGCCGACCGGCACACCTACCAGGTGCTGCACAGCGTGGCCGGCGAGCCGGGGGAGGGGCGATGACCGACGACGTGATGCCGGCGAGCGAGCTCTACACCGACGGGTTCGCCGCCGACCCGTACCCCGCGCTGGCCCGGCTGCGCGCCGAGCGGCCGGTCTGCCCGGTCGGCTCGCCGCGCTTCGACTCCTGGCTGATCACCCGATTCGACGACGCCCGCACCGCGCTGACCGACCCGCGCCTGTCCAAGGACCTGTACGGCCCGGGGCAGCACTACCTGAAGATCTTCGGCCCGAACTCCGAGGGCCTGAACCGCAACATGCTCAACTCCGATCCGCCGGAGCACACCCGCCTGCGCCGGGTGGTGTCGCAGGCGTTCGCGCCCCGGCGGATCGAGGCGTTGCGCCCCCGGGTGGCGTCGATCGTCGATCAGCTCATCGACAAGATGGCACCGCACGGCGAGGCGGACCTGATGCACGAGTTCGCCATTCCGCTGCCGATGACAGTCATCTGCGAGCTGCTCGGTGTGCCGCCGGCCGACCACGACCGGGTGCTCGACTGGACCCAGGTCATCCGTACCTCCGGCTCCACCAGCCGGCCGCCGGCGCAGGAGCGGGCGGCGGTGCAGGAGGCCCAGCTCCGGCTGCACCACTACCTGGCCGGGCTGGTCCGCGCCAAACGCGACGACCCGGCCGACGACATCATCGGCGCGCTCATCAAGGCCGTCGACCGGGACGGGACGCTGTCCGAGGCGGAACTGGTCACCACCACGTTCCTGCTGCTGTTCGCCGGGCACCAGACCACCGCCGACTTCCTCGGCAACGCCGTGCTGGCCCTGCTCACCCACCCCGAGCAGATGGAACTGCTGCGCGACTCGCCCCGCCTGCTGCCCGCCGCGATCGAGGAGCTGCTGCGCTTCGACGGGCCCCTGCCCGTGGCCAGCCCGCGCATCGCCACCGAGGACGTCGACTACCAGGGCGTACGCATCCCGCGCGGCGCGATCGTCGGGGTCGCGATCAACGCGGCCAACCACGACCCGGCGCACTTCGCCGACCCGGACCGGCTGGACCTGCGCCGGGTCCGGGGCCCGCACCTCGGGTTCGGGCACGGCGTCCACTACTGCCTGGGCGTCTCGCTGGCCCGGATGGAGGCCGAACTCGCGCTCGGCGCGCTGCTGCGCCGGCTGCCCGGACTGCGTCTCGGCGTGCCGCTCGCCGAGGTGCGCCGGCTCCCCGCCGCCTCGCCGTTCCGTGGCCTGCTGGAACTGCCTGTCACCTTCACCGCCTGACGGCGCCGCCGTCTCGCGCCGCCGCCCCCGTCGCAATCATTCAAGGAGCAGTCATGGTTTTCCGCAACGTGATCGTCTGTCACATGGTCCCCGGCAGCGAGCAGATCGTCGGCGGCGTGTTCGGCCACTACGATCAGGCCACCCGGCCGCAGGATCTGGGCGTCATCGGCCGGTACCTGCTGTCGCACCACGACCTCTACCTCCACGTGATCGAGCGGGAGCAGGACCCGCGGATCTCCGGGCAGACCCGTGGCCTGCCCGCTTTTCAGAAGATCGCCGAGGAGATCGGCCCGTACGTCACCCCGTACCCGCGCTACTGGAAGAACCCGTCGGACTCGGTCGCGAAGGAGTTCTACCACTGGGCGCCCGAGGGGGAGCCGCCCGCCGACACCACGCTCACCGTGATCGTCGGGCGGATCAAGCCCGGCGCCGAACCGGACGTGGCACGGGTCTTCGGCGAGTCCGACGCCGGGTCGCTCCCGGCCGACCTCGGTGTCACCGGCCGCTGGCTCTACTCGATCGACGACGTCTACGTGCACCTGCTCGAACAGGAGTCGTCGGCGGCCGAGGCGACCCGCGACCAGCACGGCGACAAGCCCGCCTTCGGCAAGGTGATGCAGGACCTTGGCCCGTACATCGAGCCGTACCGGCCGGAGAAGTGGCAGGGCCCGCAGGACTCGGTGGCCACCGTCTTCTACCGCTGGCAGGCCCAGGACTGAGCACGCTCCGCGCTCCCGTCGGCCGGGAGCGCGGAAACGCCGCCCCCGCGACCGGCCGTACGCCAGGCTGGTGCGGGGGTGCCGGGTGTCGACGAAGGAGATCGTCCAGCACGTCGGGGCGCTGCTGGACCTGGCCGGGGTGCTCGTCATCGCGGTCGGCGTCGCGGTCGCCACGGCGGTGTTCGCGGTGCGTTGCGCCCGGACCCGGCAGGTGGTCGCGCACTACCGGGCGTACCGGCAGGGGGTCGGCCGGGCCATCCTGCTCGGCCTGGAGTTCCTGGTCGGCGGCGACATCATCCGTACGGTAGCGGTGTCGCCCACGTTCACCAGCGTCGGCGTGCTGGCGCTGATCGTGCTGGTCCGCACGTTCCTCAGCTTCTCCCTCGAGGTGGAGCTGGACGGCCGCTGGCCCTGGCAGGGCCGGACTCCGGCCGCCCGGCCGAGCGTCGGCGCCCGCCCCCAGCGCTGAGCGTCGTACCCCTGCGGCAGCATGCGGGCATGGCGGAGTTCCGGATCGTGCGCGGCGACGCGACGAGCCCGCAGGCGAAGGGCCCCAAGATCGTCGCCCATGTCTGCAACGATATCGGCGGGTGGGGGAAGGGCTTCGTGCTCGCCGTCTCGCGGCGCTGGCCGGAGCCGGAACGCGACTACCGGGAGTGGCACCAGCACCGGGCCGGCAACGACTTCGGGCTGGGTGCCGTCCGGCTGGTCCGGGTCGCGCCGGACCTGTGGGTGGCCAACATGGTCGGCCAGCGCGGGATGCGCCGGGGCAGCGCCGGGCCGCCGATCCGGTACGACGCGGTGGAGCGTTGCCTCGCGACAGTTGCCGGACACGCCGAGGAGCTGGGCGCGTCGGTCCACATGCCGCGCATCGGCTGCGGGCTGGCCGGCGGCTCTTGGCAGCGGATCGAGCCGTTGATCCGGCGCGCGTTGTCCGACCGCGGCATCCCGGTGACCGTCTACGACAGGTAGTGACCTCCGCCTGTCGCCCGCGTCACTTCGCCGAGCCGGCACCGACAGGTACCCCCAGGGGGTATGGTGGTGCGATGGAGCACGGATCCGGTCACGACACCGGCCACCACGGCGACCACGGCGGCGGTCACGGCGCGCACGCCGGGCACGACCCGGAGCAGTTCCGCCGCCGGTTCTGGCTGAGCCTGGCGCTGACCGTGCCGATCGTCGCCACCAGCCACATGGTGATGGACTGGTTCGGCTACTCGCTTGAGTTCCCGGGCGTGCGCTGGGTCGGCCCGGTGCTCGGCACCGTGGTGTTCGCGTACGGCGGCTGGCCGTTCCTCACCGGCGGGCTGCGTGAGCTGCGCGAGCGCGCCCCCGGCATGATGCTGCTGATCTCGATGGCGATCGTCGTCGCGTACGTCGCCTCGGCCGCCACCAGCCTCGGCCTGTTCGACCTGGACTTCTGGTGGGAGCTGGCCGCGCTGGTCACCATCATGCTGCTCGGCCACTGGCAGGAGATGCGGGCGGTCGGGCAGGCGCGCGGCGCGCTCGGCGCCCTCGCCGCGCTGCTGCCCGACGACGCCGAGCGCCTGGACGACGCCGGGCGGCCGCATCCGGTGCCGGTCGGCGAGCTGCGGGTGGACGACGTGGTGCTGGTGCGCCCCGGCGGGCGGGTGCCGGCCGACGGGCGGATCGTCGAGGGCGCCGCCGAGCTGGACGAGTCGATGATCACCGGCGAGTCGCGGCCGGTGGCCCGCGCCGCCGGGGATCGCGTGGTCGCCGGCACCGTCGCCACCGACTCCACCCTCCGGGTACGCGTCGAGGCCGTCGGCGCGGACACCGCGTTGGCCGGCATCGGGCGGCTCGTCGCCGAGGCGCAGGCCTCCGGTGGGCGCGCGCAGGTGCTCGCCGACCGGTTCGCCGCGCTGCTGTTCTACCTGGCGGCGTTCGCCGGCCTGGCGACGTTCGCGGTCTGGGCGCTGCTCGGCGACCCCGACCAGGCGGTGGTACGCACCGTGACGGTGCTGGTGATCGCCTGCCCGCACGCGCTCGGCCTGGCGATCCCGCTGGTGGTGGCGCTGTCGACAGCGCTGTCGGCCCGTGCCGGCATCCTGGTCAAGGACCGGCTCGCGCTGGAGCGGATGCGCACCGTCGACACCGTCCTGTTCGACAAGACCGGCACGCTCACCACCGGCCGGCACACGGTGACCGGGGTGGCCGCCACCGGCGGGACGGACGAGGCAGCCGCCCTGGCCCTGGCCGGCGCGGTGGAGGCCGACAGCGAGCACCCGCTGGCCCGGGCGCTGGTCGCCGCCGCCGACGCC
>NZ_JBXUOV010000214.1:0-9023 GCF_057196585.1 Micromonospora sp. ATLC20 | reverse complement strand
CGGCCGGCACGGCCCGGTCCAGCGCGGCCAGCAGCCGGGCGCGCAACCCGGCGGCCCGCTCGGCGAACCCGCGCTGGGCCGTGGCGTACTCGGCCCGGCCCTCCGGCGTCTCCACCCGCACCGGCGGGTAACCCAGGTCGGCCAGGTCGTACGGGCTGGCCCGCATGTCCAGCGCCCGGATCTCCCGGGCCAGCGCGAAACAGTCCGCCACCAGTTCCGACGGCACCAGCGGCGACAGCTTGTACGCCCACTTGTAGAGATCCATGTTGGCGTGCAGGCAGCCCGGCTGCTCCAGCGCGTGCTGGCCCTCCCGGGTCGGCTGGAGCACGTTCAGCGGCCGGGCCGGCGCGGTGAAGAACCGGAACGCGTCGAAGTGGCTGCACCGCACGCCGCGCTCGGAGACCACAGCCGCCGTCTCCGCCGGGCTCAGCCGCAGCGGCCAGGCGTTGTGGCGTACCTGCTCCTGGGTCTGCCGGTAGACCATCGCCCACTCGTGCATACCGAAACAGCCGAACTGCGCCGGGCGTCCGGCGGTCGCCGCGAGCAGCGAACGGATCCAGGCGATCGACTCGGCGCGCCGCGCGCGTACCCGATCGGTGTCGAGGGTGAGCCCGGCGGCGCCCGCGGTGTAGTCCGGGCCGAAACCGGCCGGGTCGGCGTCGCGCAGCACCACGCCCGCGCCCGGGTGCCAGCGGCGCAACTGCGCCGGGCGGTGGGAGTAGTAGGTGAACAGGAAGTCCTCCACCGGGTGCTTCACCCCGGTGCGGCGGCGCTCCAGGTGCGGCGTCAGCCAGGCGTCCACCCGCGCCTCGTGGGCGTGCCGGCGCGCCTGCCAGTCGGCCAGGTCGAGCGCGGGGGCGAGGGCGGCGGTCACACACCCCAGGGTACGACCGCCGCCCGTGCCCGGATCACGCCACGTCCACCCGCACGCCCGCCGAGAAGACGCCGCTACGCAGCTCCAGCCGTTTCGGCGGCTCGTCGCCGCGCATGGTGAACACCAGCGGCAGCAGCACCCGCCGCCCGGCGGCCACCGGCTGGGAGAAGACGTCCCGGCCCAGGTTCGCCACCCGGGTGGCGTCCTCGTCGGCGGCGACCCAGTTGCCGCTGGGCAGGTACGCCCGCTGCAACTGCCCGTGCCAGGTCTGGTCCTCGTTGGTGAGATTGCGCACCCCGACCGTGGCCAGGCACGGCCGGCCACCACCCGGCGCCGGCGGCAGGACGTCGGCGCCGCAGCTCAGCCGGTAGACGGTGAACTCGAACGCGGTCTCGCGCAGCGGCTGGCCCAGCGCGCCGGTGACGCTGCTGCCCACCCACGCGCCGCTCGTCGGCTGCTTGGTGGTGTCCATCGCGGCCACCCGCTGCGTGGCCGACCAGGCCGCCGCGCCGACCACACCGGCCAGCACAGCCGCCGCCACGCCGACCACGAGCCACACCGGCGGCCGGCGACGACGGCTCGCGGGCGACGGCACCGCCGTACGCGGATAGACGGTTCCGCGCTCGGCCGGCCCGCTGTGGCCCGGCACGCCGTGGCCCGCTCCGCCCTGGCCAGGGCCGGCCCGGCCGGGCTCGGCTCCGCCCGGCACGCCCGGGCCGGGCACGCCGCTTCCCGGGGCGCCGGTGTGCATGGCGCCGCCTCCGGGCGTACCGGAGGGAGTCGCGGCGCGTCCCGCCGCCGTGCGCCGGCGGCGGCGCCACACCGCCCACCACAGCACGCCGGCGGTGACCACCAGCAGCGCGGTGAACGCGGCGAGCAGCACCGGCGGCCGCCGCCAGGCCGGGGCGGCGGTGACCTGCGCCGCCGGGGCCGTCGCGGCGCCCACCCAGGTCGCCGTGGCGCAGTCGAACGGGCGCGTGCCGTCCGAGCCGTAGACGCAGGTGGGGGCCGTCACCGAGCGGCCCGGACCGGGGACCGACAGCGCGGTGTGCAGCGTGGTGGTGCTCTTCGCCGGCAGCCGCAGCCGCCAGGTCACCTCACCGGCGCTCATCCCGGCGGGCCGGCTGGCCCGGCCGCCGCCGGTCACCGTGGTGGCCCGCGACCCGTTCGGCAGCTCCTGCCGGACCATCGTGTCGACGGGCGAGGTGCCGGCGTTGCGGACCTCGATCCGGTAGCCCGGCGCCGGGGTGCCCGACGCGCCCACCGCCACGCTGACCGGGGGCATCGACGGCCGGACCGGTGCCGGGCCGGTGGTCGGCACCGCCGGGGGCACCGCCGGCACGCCGGTCGGGATCGGGGTGGCCGCGGCGCCGGGGATGACAGCCGGTGCCGGGGCCGGACGGGCGGGGGCGGCGGCCGCGCCGGGCGTCGCCGGGGACAGCGCCGGTACGGCGGCGATGACGCCGAGGCAGTTCACGAACACTGCCAGGGCCCTCTGGTGTCGTCTCGATGCAGGCATACCAACGAACCTCCGGACCCGAAGCTATGGGCCGGGGACCGCCGGGCGGGTACGAAGCCGCCATTCCCGCCCCGTCCGGCGCGATCGCGCGTACCCTGTCCGGCCCTTGCCGATCCGGTGCCGCCGGCGCCGGTGAGGGTGTGGCGCGCGGCGGCCGGGGCGTGCCGCCTGCCGGTGTCCGCCGGGCGGCCCGCGGGCGGGGATAGATTGGCCGGGTGCGTATCGCTCGTTTCGCTCATGCCAAGGGAATGTCGTTCGGGGTCGTCGAGGGCGAGCCGGAGGCCGGGCCGCAGGGCCTGACCATCGCCGAGATCGAAGGCCACCCGTTCGGGCAGATCCAGTTCTCCGGCGCCCGCTGGGCGCTCTCCGACGTCCGGCTGCTGTCGCCGATCCTGCCCAGCAAGGTGGTGTGTGTCGGCCGTAACTACGCCGAACACGCCGCCGAGCACGGCAGCGAGGTGCCGAAGGAGCCGCTGCTGTTCCTCAAGCCGTCCACCTCGGTGATCGGCCCCCGCGATGCCATCCGGTTGCCGATCTTCTCCAAGCAGGTCGAGCACGAGGCGGAACTCGCCGTGGTGATCGGCGCCCCCGGCGCCCGCCGCGCCGACCGGGCCGCCGCCGAACGGGCCATCTTCGGCTACACCTGCGCCAACGACGTCACCGCGCGGGACCTCCAGCGCTCCGACGGGCAGTGGACCCGCGCCAAGGGCTTCGACTCGTTCTGCCCGATCGGGCCGTGGATCACCACCGGGCTCGACGTGAGCGACCTGGAGATCCGGTGTGAGGTGGGCCGCAACCCGGAGGAGATGGAGGTACGTCAGCTCGGCCGGACCAAGGACATGGTGTTCGACGTACCGGGCCTGGTGTCGTACATCTCGCACGTGATGACGCTGCTGCCCGGCGACGTGGTCCTCACCGGCACGCCGGCGGGGGTTAGCCCGCTCACCGAGGGGGATACGGTCACCGTGCGGATCCAGGGGATCGGGGAGCTGAGCAACCCGGTGGTCCCTGTCGCCTGATCCGCTCCGATGCCTCGTTTCCGCTGGTCAGGTGGGTTTCGAGGGGTTGGATTTGGCCTGTCGGCACCGGGAGGGTAAAGTTCATTCCCGGCGCCGCAAGGGGCCAATGGGGTATGGGGTAATTGGCAGCCCGACTGATTCTGGTTCAGTTAGTCTAGGTTCGAGTCCTGGTACCCCAGCGCAACCGAGGGTTCGTGAGAGCCCTCGGACGCTGGATTCCGGCAGTTCACGCTGGCGGAGTGCAATGAAGGTTCTGGCCCCGTCGTCTAGCGGCCCAGGACGCCGCCCTCTCAAGGCGGTAGCGCCGGTTCGAATCCGGTCGGGGCTACAGCACCGACAGCCCGTCCCGTTTTCCGGGGCGGGCTTTCTGCTGTCCGGTGCACGTGTGCAGGGGGTGCCCCCCGGCGGTGGTGCCGCGCGGGATGCCGCTAGACTACTGCCACACCGCCCGGCAGGGTGGTGAAGCACGAAAAGTGCCTGGCCCCGTCGTCTAGCGGCCCAGGACGCCGCCCTCTCAAGGCGGTAGCGCCGGTTCGAATCCGGTCGGGGCTACACCCACGAACGGCCCGTCTCGCTCCGCGAGGCGGGCCGTTCGCATTCCCCGCCCGTGCCCGCCCCGTTGATCATGAAGTTAGCGGCAGTCGGGGATCAAAATTGCCGCTAACTTCATGATCAACGGGAAGGGGGTGGGTGGGTGGGTCAGAGGCCGGAGAGGCGCTGGCCGGCTCGGACCACGGCCATGGCGTGGCGTTCGCCGGGGCGGCGGCCGAGGCGCTCGATCGGGCCGGAGATGCTGATCGCGGCGATCACCCGGCCGGTGCGGTCGCGGATCGGCGCCGAGACGCTCGCCACACCCGCCTCCCGCTCGGCGACGCTCTGCGCCCACCCGCGCCGCCGCACCTCGGCCAGCGTGCGGCCGGTGAACTTGGAGCGGGGGAGCAGCGGCATGACCGCCTCCGGGGGCTCCCAGGCGAGCAGGATCTGCGCCGCCGAGCCGGCGGTCATCGGCAGCACCGAGCCGACCGGGACGGTGTCCCGCAGGCCGCTGGCGCGCTCGGCGGCGGCCACACAGATCCGCTCGTCGGCGCGGCGCAGGTAGAGCTGGGCGCTTTCGCCGGTGGCGTCCCGTAGCGCGGCGAGCAGCGGCTCGGCGGCGGTCAGGAGCACGTCCGGGGCCGCGTTCGCCAACTCGCCCAGGCGTGGACCCGGGCGCCAGCGCCCCTGGGTGTCCCGGACGAGCATCCGGTGGATCTCCAGCGCCTGTGCCAGCCGGTGCGCGGTGGCCCGGGGCAGCTTGGTGCGTTCAACGAGTTCGGCCAGGCTGGCGCCGTCGACACAGGCGGCCAGGATGACCACCGCCTTGTCGAGAACGCCGACACCGCTCATACTGTGTCCCACAAGCCGAAATTTACCTCCCAGAATTTAGGATGTCCAGATGGTGGGAGTCACTCAACCGAGGACCCTGGCCGAGAAGGTCTGGGACGCACACGTGGTCCGCTCCGCCGCCGGCGAGCCGGACCTGCTCTTCATCGACCTGCACCTGCTGCACGAGGTGACCAGCCCGCAGGCGTTCGACGGGCTGCGTCTGGCCGGGCGTGGGGTCCGCCGTACCGACCTGACGATCGCGACCGAGGACCACAACACCCCGACCGGGTACGACGACCCGGCGTTCCGTTCCCGGCGCGGCGACCTGCTCACGATCGCGGACCCCACCTCCCGCACCCAGATCGAGACGCTGCGCCGCAACTGCGCCGAGTTCGGCGTCCGCCTGCACCCGCTGGGCGACGAGAACCAGGGCATCGTGCACGTCATCGGCCCGCAGCTCGGCCTCACCCAGCCCGGCATGACGATCGTGTGCGGCGACTCGCACACCGCCACCCACGGCGCGTTCGGCGCGCTGGCGTTCGGCATCGGCACCAGTGAGGTCGAACACGTGCTGGCCACGCAGACGCTGCCGCAGGCCCGCCCGAAGACCATGGCCGTGAACGTGGTCGGCGAGCTGGCGCCCGGCGTCACCGCCAAGGACCTGGTGCTCGCGCTGATCGCGCAGGTCGGCACCGGCGGCGGGCGCGGGCACATCGTCGAGTACCGGGGCGAGGCGATCCGCGACCTCTCGATGGAGGGGCGGATGACGATCGCGAACATGTCCATCGAGTGGGGCGCCAAGGCCGGCATGATCGCGCCGGACGAGACCACGTTCGCGTACCTGAAGGGGCGGCCCAACGCGCCCCAGGGCGACGACTGGGACGCGGCGCTGGAGTACTGGCGGACGCTGCCCACCGACGAGGGGGCGACCTTCGACACCGAGGTCACGCTCGACGCGAGCCGGATCACGCCGTTCGTCACCTGGGGCACCAACCCCGGGCAGGGCGTGCCGCTGGGCGCCACCGTGCCGGACCCGGAGGACTTCGTCACCGAGCCGGAGCGGGTCGCCGCCCGTCGCGCGCTGGAGTACATGGACCTCACCCCGGGCACCCCGATGCGCGACCTCGCGGTGGACGTGGTGTTCGTCGGCTCCTGCACCAACGGCCGCCTGGAGGACCTGCGGGCCGCCGCCGAGGTGCTGCGCGGGCGCCGGGTCGCCGACGGCGTACGCATGCTCGTGGTCCCCGGCTCCGCCGCGGTCCGCGAGGCGGCCGAGATCGAGGGGCTGGACAAGGTCTTCACCGAAGCCGGCGCCGAGTGGCGCTTCGCCGGCTGCTCCATGTGCCTGGGCATGAACCCGGACACGCTGAAGCCGGGTGAGCGCTCCGCCTCGACCTCCAACCGCAACTTCGAGGGCCGCCAGGGCCGGGGCGGGCGTACCCACCTGGTGTCCCCGCCGGTCGCCGCCGCCACCGCCGTGGTCGGCCGGCTGGCCGCCCCCGCCGATCTGTAGAAGGGCAGCCGACTGATGGACAAGTTCACCACCCACACCGGCACGGCCGTGCCGCTGCGCCGATCCAACGTGGACACCGACCAGATCATCCCCGCCGTGTACCTCAAGCGGGTGACCCGGACCGGATTCGCCGACGGTCTGTTCAACGCGTGGCGGGAGGACCCGTCATTCGTCCTCAACGATCCCGCCCATTCAGGTGCGTCGATTCTGATCGCCGGCCCCGAGTTCGGCACCGGATCCTCCCGGGAGCACGCCGTCTGGGCGCTGCGGGACTGGGGCTTCCGGGCCGTCATCTCGCCTCGCTTCGGCGACATCTTCCGCGGCAACGCGCTCAAGGAAGGCCTCCTTCCGGTCGAGCTGGAATTGAAAGCCGTGGAAGAACTGTGGGATCTCGTGGAATCCGAGCCGACCACGCCGATCACTGTCGACCTCGCCGCCCGTCAGGTCCACGCCGGTGACGCCACCTGGGCGTTCCCGCTGGACGACCACAGCCGTTGGCGGCTGATGGAGGGCTTGGACGACATTGGACTCACTCTCCGGCACGAGTCCGAGATCAGCACGTACGAGGCGGCCCGGCCGGCGTTCCTGCCCTCGATCGCCTGACCTCAAGCGCTATTCGCCCCCACCGGTGCATCCGGTGGGGGCGAATCCGTTACGACACAAGGGCTTTTTTCCACCGAATGTTTGTGTCCAGGCAGCACAGGGCATACCGTGCGCGCAGAATGGCTCGCGTCGAGTCAGTTGCACAATCGGGAGGAAGTCGTGAACAAGGCCGAGCTCATCGAGGCGCTCGCCGTTCGCCTGGGGGACCGGAAGACGGCGACGGCCGCGCTCGACGCGGTTCTCGCTGAGGTCCAGGCGGCGGTCACCAAGGGCGAGAAGGTGGCGATCACCGGTTTCGGAGCGTTCGAGAAGCGCGTCCGGGGAGCCCGAACAGCGCGCAATCCGCGGACCGGCGAGGCGGTGAAGGTCAAGAAGACCTCCGTCCCGACGTTCCGGGCGGGCGCGGGCTTCAAGGAGATGGTGGCCAGCGGCAAGGTGCCGAAGGACACCGCCGCCGCGAAGAAGACCACCGGTGCCGCCAAGGCCACCGGCGGCCGGACCACCGCTGCCGCCAAGAAGACCACGGCGGCGAAGGCCACCAAGGCCACCAAGACCACCGCTACCAAGAAGGCCGCGCCGGCGAAGAAGGCCGCCGCGACCAAGACCACGGCGGCGAAGAAGACGACCGCGGCGAAGTCCACCGCGGCGAAGAAGACCGCCACCGCCAAGAAGACGACCGCGGCGAAGTCCGCCACGGCGAAGAAGACCACGGCGGCCAAGAAGGCGCCCGCGAAGAAGGCACCGGCCAAGAAGGCCGCCACCCGGCGCTGACCGGACGGCCCACGAAAGGGCGCCCACCGTTCGCGGTGGGCGCCCTTTCGCATGGGTACGCCGTTGACCGCCCGCCGTCGCGCCCCGCAGAATCGCCGTGCCGAAAACCCCCGTCGGTCACGAGAAGAGGCGCCCCGTGCGGCACCGTCACCTCTCCACCCTCACGCTCGCGCTCGGTATCGCGGTCCTGCTGGACGTGCTCCGCGTCTGGCTCCCGTCGGTCATCACCCTGTTCGGCCAGGCCGCCGAGACACCCGCCGAGCTGCTCGGCGCGTTCGCGCTCGGCTGGTTCGTGCTGGCGCTCGCCGCGCCCACACTCGTACGCCGCATCGGCGCCGCCCCGGTCGGACTCGCCGCGGCGGGCGTGCTGGCGGCGGCCCGGCTGGCGCTGACCGCGCAACCCGGCGGCCCGGCCCAGCTCTGGCTGGCCTGCGCCGGACTGCTCGCCGGCCTGATCTGGCTCGCCGCGATCGCCGCGTCGGTGCCAAGGCCGGTCGCCGGGCTGGCGCTCGGGCTGGCCGGGAACGCGGTCGGGCATGCCCTGCTCGGCACCGAGGACCTGGTGTGGCGCGGCGGTGTGCTCGCCTGGAGCCTGAGCGCCCTGCTGGTGCCGGCGTTCCTGGCCGCCTCGGTGGCGGTACTGCGGGACCGGGCCGCCGCTCCGGTACGCGGCGACGCGGCGCGGACGGCCGCCCCGGCGACGGATGTGGCGGACGGCGACGCCGGGCGGCGCGTGCCCACCCCGGGCCGCCGGGCCTGGTTGCTGTGCGGTCCGGCGCTGTTGCTGGCCGGGCAGGTGGCGCTCGCCCCGGCGCTCTGGAGCGCCGCCGCCGGCACCGGATCGCCTGACTTCCCCGGCCTCGTCCGCCCCGGAAACGGTGCCCTGCCGGGCGCGCTCGCGGTGCTGCTGTTCCTCGCGGCGGCGTTGTTCCGGGCACCGGCGCGCGTGGCGCGGGTGCTGTGGCCGCTCGCGCTGCTCGCCGGGTCGGTGCTGTTCGTGACCGGGCTGCTCGTCCCGGCGTACCTGCTCACCGCCGCCGGCCTCGGCGGCTGCCTGGCCCGCACCGACACGGCCGCCGACGACGGCCCGGCCGGCGCCACCGACGAACGAGGCGCGGACGACGGGCGGGCGGGGACGCGGCGCGGTCGGGCGGCGACGCTCGGGATGCTGGTGTTCGCGGTGGCCACGGTCGCCTACTACGCCGCCTACGACCTGGGGTACCCCAACGGCTGGGCGCCGGTCGCCGCGGCCGTCCTGGTGGCTCTGGTGGCGGCTACCGCGCCCGTCCAGCCCGGCGCGGGGCGGCCCCGCGCCCCGCAGGCGCCCCCCCCTCCCGGGGCGGGCCCTCTGCCCCCGCT
>NZ_JBXUOV010000213.1:0-9135 GCF_057196585.1 Micromonospora sp. ATLC20 | reverse complement strand
GACCGGCGCCGCCGTCGGCGTGGGACGCGCGTCCGGCGCGGGCGCGCCCGGTGCCGCCGCCTGCACGGTCCGCCGCGCCTCGATGCGGTCCAGCAGGTCCGGGTGCCGGGCGGCGTACCCGCCGGCGGCGAGCGCGGCCCCGACCAGGACCACCGCCAGGACCCGTGGTGATCTCGACCTCCGTCGTCGCCGGTGCAGCCCCCGGTCATGCCCGCCCACGTGATCTCCGTCCGTCGCGCCGCCCCGCTCCGGGCAGGAGTACGGACGCCGGGCCCGGACGGTTGAACCGGCGGGCCGGGTACCGTCGGTACCGGGGTGGACGACCTGCCGCCTGTCGGAGTTCAGGGAGAGTCACCCGTGTCACCAGCCGAGCGACTGCTCGACGCCGCCGTCGCGACCGCGCGCGCCACCGACGTACGCGCTGCCGAGCGGGCCCTCGACGGGCTCGTGGTGGCCGACGGCGCGGCGGTGGACGCGGCGCTGCTCGCCCGGCTCACGCGGGACGTGGGCCGGCTCTGGCCGCGTGGCTGGCAGCCCGCCGACCTTGATCGACTAGCCGTCCGGCGGCTCACCCCGCGCGGCGCCCGGCTGCTGCGCGACGCGATGGCCGCGCAGCGGCGCACGCTGCCCGCGCCGGTCCCGGCCTGGTTCGACGAGCAGCTCGCCGACACCGGCGCCCGCTGGGACGACGACGCGGGCTGGCTGGATCGGCGCGCCGACGGGGACCTGATCACCGCGCTGCGGGACGCGGTGGACGCGATCGTCCTGGTGGCGGGGTTGCCGCCGATCGCGGCGCTCCGGCCGCCGCCCGGCTCGGCGGGTACCGCACTGGCCGCCGCGACACCGAGCGGTTCCCGGATGCTCGACCGGGTACGCGCGCTGCTGGCGAAAGCGGAGTCGACCGGCTACCCGGCCGAGGCGGAGGCGTTCACCGCGAAGGCGCAGGAGCTGATGGCCCGGCACAGCATCGACGCGGCGCTGCTCGACGCCGGGGCCGACCGGACCGGCGGCCCGGGTGGGGTGCGGATCGGCGTCGACGCCCCGTACGCGGCCGCGAAGGCGCTGCTGATCCAGGAGGTCGCGGCGGCGAACCGGTGCGAGTCGGTCTGGTCCGACGACCTGGGCTTCGCCACTGTCCTCGGCTTCCCGGCCGATCTGGCGGCTGTCGAACTGCTGCACACCTCGCTGCTCGTGCAGGCCACCGCCGCGATGCTGCGCGGCCGGGGTGAACGCGGCAGGGCCGGCGGGCGGCGCACCAAGGGGTACGACGAGTCGTTCCTCAACGCGTTCGCGCTGCGCGTCGGCGACCGGCTGCGGTCAGCGAGCGCGGCGGCGGCCGAGGAACTCGACGACGACCGGCTGCTGCCGGTGCTCGCGGCCCGCTCGGACGCCGTCCGGGAACGCGTCGACCAGCTCTTTCCGGGCACCACCCGGCACCGGCTCCAGGTGCGTGACGAGCAGGGCTGGGTCTCCGGCACCAGCGCGGCCGACCGGGCCTCGCTCGACCCGGGCCGCCCGGCACGCCGTCCGGTACGCGGGGGCCGCTGACTCTTCCCGGGGGATGATGTCGGATCGGGCGGACCGGCTCCGACCCGTCTGCGAGGCGCCACCGCCGGTGGCCCGCACCCGAGGAGTGCACCGTGAAGTACATGCTGCTGATCTGGAACCGGCCCGGCTTCGTGGAGGAGCTGTCCGAGGCGGAACGCACCGCGATCTTCGGTGAGGTCGACGAGATCATGAAGGAGCTGACCGAGTCCGGCGAACTGGTCGGCGGCGAGGCGCTGGCCCACCCCTCGCAGACCCGCACGGCCCGCCCGGCGGCCGGTGGCGGCGCCGAGGTCACCGACGGGCCGTTCATGGAGAGCAAGGAGCAGTTCGCCGGCTACCTGACCGTCGACTGCGAGACCCCGGAGCGGGCCGCCGAGATCGCCGCGCGCTGGCCGGACGTACGGCACGGCTTCGGTGTGCTGGAGGTGCGCGCGGTGATGGAGCAGGCCGGGACGGAGATGTGACGTCGCGGGCGGTCGAGGATCTGCTGCGTGAGCTCGCGCCACAGGTCCTCGGCGTGCTCGTGCGGCGGCACGGCCAGTTCTACGCCTGCGAGGACGCAGTCCAGGAGGCGCTGCTCGCCGCCGCCGTGCAGTGGCCGGAACAGGGCCTGCCCGACCACCCCCGCTCCTGGCTGGTCACCGTCGCCACCCGGCGGCTCACCGACGAGTGGCGCAGCGAGCACGCCCGCCGGGAACGCGAGGTGGCGGTGGCGGTCCGGCAGCCCGCGTACGCGACCGTCGCGCCGCCCGCCGACGAGGAGACCCCGAGCGGGGACGACACGTTGAAGCTGCTGTTCCTCTGCTGCCATCCGGCGTTGCCGGTGAGCGGGCGGGTGGCGCTCACACTGCGCGCCGTGGGCGGGTTGAGCACCGCCGAGATCGCCCGCGCCTACCTGGTGCCGGAGGCGACGATGAGCCAGCGGATCCGCCGCGCGAAGCAGCGGATCGAGGCGTTCGGCGCGCGTTTCACGCTGCCGTCCCCGGCCGACCGGGACGAGCGGCTGGCCGCCGTGCTGCGGGTGCTCTATCTGATCTTCAACGAGGGTTACACCGCCTCCAGCGGCGAGGCGCTGCGCCGGGCCGAGCTGACCGCAGAGGCGATCCGGCTGACCCGGGAGCTGCGCCGGCTGCTCCCGGACGACGGCGAGGTGGCCGGGTTGCTGGCGCTGATGCTGCTCACCGACTCGCACCGGGCCGCCCGTACCGGGCCGGACGGCGAGCTGGTGCCACTGGCGGAGCAGGACCGCAGCCGGTGGGACCGGGACGCCGTCGCGGAGGGGGTGGCGCTGGTGACCGAGGCGCTCACCTGGTCGGCGCCGGGGCCGTACCAGGTGCAGGCGGCGATCGCCGCGGTGCACGCGGAGGCGCCCACCGCCGAGGACACCGACTGGCGGCAGATCGTCGCGCTCTACCGGGTGCTGGCGCAGGTCGCGCCGAACCCGATGGTCACGCTCAACCAGGCCGTCGCGGTGGCCATGGTGGACGGCCCGCGTGCCGGGCTGGCGCTGCTGGCCACGCTCGACGGCGACGACCGGACCGCGGGGCACCACCGGCTCGCCGCCGTCCGCGCGCACCTGCTCGACCTGGCCGGTGACCGTGCGGAGGCACGGGCCGCGTACCTGGCCGCCGCGCGGGCCACCACGAGCCTGCCGGAGCGGCGTTATCTGGAGGTACGCGCCGCGCGCCTGGCCGGTGACCGGCCGCGCTGACCCCCGCCCGGACAGCACTCCGGGCCGGCCCGTGGGCCGACCCGGTGGTGTGTGTGCGTCGCGTACTCAGCTCTTGAAGGCGTCCTTGATCTTCTCGCCGGCCTGCTTGAGCTTGGCGCCCGCCTGGTCGTTGCGGCCCTCGGCCTCGAGGCGCTCGTTGTCGGTCGCCCGGCCGACGCCCTCCTTGACCTTGCCCGCGGTGTCCTGGGAAGCGTTGTCGATCTTGTCGTCCAGACCCATGATGACCTCCACTGATGCGGTTGCCTGACGACAACTGGTTACCCCGTCGGTCGTCGGCTCAATCCCCTCACCCGATCGGGCGGAAGCTCCGCAGCCGCAGGCTGTTGCCCACCACGAACACCGACGAGAACGCCATGGCCGCCCCGGCGAGCATCGGGTTGAGCAGTCCGGCCGCCGCCAGCGGCAGCGCCGCGACGTTGTAGGCGAACGCCCAGAACAGGTTGCCCTTGATGATCGCCAACGTCCGCCGGGAGAGCCGGATGGCGTCCGCGGCGGCCATCAGGTCGCCCCGGACCAGCGTCAGGTCGGCCGCCTCGATGGCCGCGTCGGTGCCGGTGCCCATGGCCAGCCCGAGGTCCGCGCGGGCCAGCGCGGCGGCGTCGTTCACCCCGTCGCCGACCATCGCGACCACGCGGCCCTCGCGCTGGAGCCGCTCGACCACGTCGACCTTGTCGGCGGGCAGCACCTCCGCGATCACCTCGTCGATGCCGACCTCGGCCGCCACCGCCTTCGCCACGGTGGTGTTGTCGCCGGTGAGCAGCACCGGCTTCAGGCCCAGTTCACGCAGCCGCGCGACGGCCGCCCGGCTGGTCGGCTTCACCGCGTCGGCCACCGCGAGCACGCCCCGGGCCCGCCCGTCCCAGCCGGCCAGGATCGCCGTCCGCCCGGCGGCCTCCGCGCCGGTCGCCGCCCGCACGACCTCCTCGGGTACGTCGAGACCCCGCTCCCGCAGCAGCCGGGCCCGGCCGACCACCACGGTCCGGCCGTCGACGGTGCCGGTCACGCCCAGCCCTTCGGCGTTGGCGAACTCGCCGACCGGCGGCAGCGGTCCGGCTTCGGCCGCGGCCTCGGCGACGGCCCGCGCGATCGGGTGCTCGGAGGCGGCCTCCAGCGCGCCGGCCACCCGGAGCAGTTCGTCGGCGCCCTCGCCGTCGGCGGGCAGCACCTCGGCCAGCGCCATCCGGCCGGTGGTGACGGTGCCGGTCTTGTCCAGCACCACGGTGTCGACCCGGCGGGTGGACTCCAGCACCTCCGGCCCCTTGATCAGCACGCCGAGCTGCGCACCGCGGCCGGTGCCGACGAGCAGCGCGGTCGGGGTGGCCAGGCCGAGCGCGCACGGGCAGGCGATGATCAGGACGGCCACCGCGGCGGTGAACGCGGCGGTCGGCCCGGAGCCGGTGCCGAGCCACCAGCCGAGCGTGCCGGCGGCCAGCGCGATCACGATCGGCACGAAGACGCCGGAGATCCGGTCGGCGAGCCGCTGCACCGCCGCCTTGCCGGTCTGTGCCTGCTCCACCAGCCGCGCCATCTGGGCGAGCTGGGTGTCCCCGCCGACCCGGGTGGCGCGGACCACCAGCCGCCCGCCGGCGTTCACCGTGGCGCCGACCACGGCGTCGCCCTGGCCCACCTCGACCGGCACCGACTCGCCGGTGAGCATGCTGGCGTCGACCGCGGACGTGCCCTCCTCGACCACACCGTCGGTGGCGATCTTCTCGCCGGGCCGGACCACGAACCGGTCCCCGACCGCGAGCCGGCCGACCGGGATCCGGGTCTCCTGCCCGTCGCGCAGCACCGCCACGTCCTTGGCGCCGAGTTCGAGCAGGGCGCGCAGCGCCGACCCGGCGGTGCGCTTGGAGCGCGCCTCGAAGTACCGCCCGGCCAGGATGAACACGGTCACCCCGGCGGCGGCCTCCAGGTAGATGTTGCCGGCGCCGTCGCCGCGGGTGATGTCGAGGCTGAACGGGTGCTTCATCCCGGGCATGCCGGCGTCGCCGAGGAACAGCGCCCAGAGCGACCAGCCGAACGCAGCCAGCGTGCCGAGCGAGACGAGCGTGTCCATGGTCGCCGCGCCGTGCCGCAGGTTGATCAGCGCGGCGCGGTGGAACGGCAGCCCGCCCCAGACCACCACCGGGGCGGCGAGGGTGAGCGAGGCCCACTGCCAGTAGTCGAACTGCCAGGCCGGAACCATGGCGAGCACGATCACCGGCAGGGTGAGCGCGGCGGAGACCCAGAGCCGGGTACGCGCGGTGCGCAGCTCGTCCACCGGCTCCCCGGCCGCTGCCGCCTCCGCCTGCTCGGGCGGCGGCGGCACCACGGCGGTGTAGCCGGTCTTCTCGACGGTGGCGATCAGGTCGGCCGGCGCGATGTCGTCGGCGTACCGGACGGTGGCCTTCTCGGTGGCGTAGTTCACAGTCGCCTCGACGCCGTCCATCCGGTTGAGCTTCTTCTCGATCCGGGCGGCGCAGGACGCGCAGGTCATCCCGCCGATCGCCAGTTCGATCAGGTTCGGCGCGGTGGGCAGCGCCTTTCCCGTGGCAGTCATCGCGGCACCTCCGGCGCTCAACTGTGCCCGTGCCCCGGGGTGCCGTGTCCGGCGTCCGGGGTCGGTGCGGTGGTGGATGCCGGCGCGGCGGGCGCGGGCGCGGTCCGGTCGCCGGCCAGGACGGTGAACTCGGCGGTGTGCACCGCGTCGCCGTGCCGGAAGTCCAGGTAGAGACGGTACGCCCCGGCCGAGGGCACCTCGGCGGCGAACGTGATCGCCGGACCGGCAGGTGTGCGCCCGTCGCCGGGCGTGCCCTCCGGGTGCACGTGCAGGTACGCCAGGTCGCCCTGCCGCAGCGCCACCAGGTGCCCGTACGCCCCGAGGTAGGGCGCAAGGTCGGTGACCGGCCGCCCGTCGCGGCTGACGGAGAGCGTGAGCCGGCTGGTGCGGCCCGGCTCCGGCGTGCCGGTCAGGGTGACCGTGTAGCCGTCGACTGTGGTGCTGGTCACCGGCGCCGGCAACGGCCGGGCGGTCAGCTCGCCGGGGACCGTGACGTCCAGGCCGAGCGTCAGCGGCTCGCCGCCTTCGGGGGTGAAGTCGGCGAACGCCCGCCATACGCCGGGGCCGCCGAGCGGTGAGGCGACCCGCCAGGTGCCGTCGCCGGCCATCTCCGGGTGGACGTGCCGGAACCCGGACAGGTCCCGGCGGGCGACGATCAGGTGCATGCGCTTGTCGTGGGCCACCTCGAAGCGGGTGA
The DNA here is from genome assembly GCF_057196585.1 of Micromonospora sp. ATLC20. NCBI lineage: Bacteria > Bacillati > Actinomycetota > Actinomycetes > Micromonosporales > Micromonosporaceae > Micromonospora > Micromonospora sp. ATLC20. The sequence goes on along the minus strand of NZ_JBXUOV010000213.1, from coordinate 2,616 downwards.
CCGGTGCGCCGTCCGGGCCGGTGATCCGGAAGGCGAACTGCCCGGCCGGGGCGTCGGCGGGCTGGAGCGTGTAGCCGCGCTCGGAGACGAGCAGCCCGCCGGGCAGGTGCGCGGAGGCGCCGCCCGCCTGGCTCTCGTCACCGTGGCCGGTGTCGCCGGCCCCGTGGTCGCTGTCGGTGTCGTCGTGTCGGGTCTCGGCGGCCGGGGCGACGGGATCGGCCAGGTTGCCGATCCCGTACGCCGCGCCGAACACCGCCACGAGGCCGAGCGCGAAGCCGCTGAGCTTCGTCGCCGTGTTCATGGTGTCTCCTCGGTTCTCGCGGGTCCGCCGGACCCGTCACGCACCGACGAGGTCGTAGCCGGCCTCGTCGACCGCCGCGCGGACCGCGTCCACGTCCAGCGGGTTCTGACTGGTGACGGTGACCCGGCCGCCGGCCAGGTCGACCTGGACGTCGGTGACGCCCGGAAGTGCGCTCAGCTCGGTGCTCACCGAGTTGACGCAGTGCCCGCAGGTCATGCCGCTCACCTGGTAGGTGGTCTCCATCTCGCCCTCCGATCTGATACCCCCCAGGGGTACGTTCGGAACGTTAGCATACCCCCGAGGGGTACGCTATCCTCGGTTTCATGACCGCGCCGTCCAGCCCGACCCGGGGCTACACCGCCAGCAAGGACCAACTCCTCGCCCGGCTCCGCCGGATCGAGGGCCAGGTCCGTGGCATCGAGAAGATGGTCGAGGACGACCGTTACTGCATCGACGTGCTGACCCAGATCTCGGCCATCCAGGCGGCGCTGGACAAGGTGGGCCTGGGCCTGCTCGACGGCCACGCCCGGCACTGCATGCACGAGGGCGCCGCCGACGGCCGGGCCGACGAGATGGCGACCGAGATGATGGCCGCCGTCGGCCGCCTGATGAAGCGCGGCTGAGCGGGGACCTCCGGCCCTCGGACCAGGGCACATCGACCCGTGCCGGCGCACCCGGGCGGACGTACCGTCGACGTGGCGGGCAGGCCGGCCCGGCGGACCCGCGGTGACGGACGGAGGGCGGCCCGATGATGTGGCAGAGCCCGATGATGGGCTGGATGTGGATCTGGTCCCTGCTGGTGCTCGCCGTGCTGGCGGGGCTCGTCTGGGTGGCCGTGCGGTGGACCGGCCCGCAGCAGTCCGGGCCGACGGCGGCCCGGCGCATCCTGGACGAGCGGTACGCCCGCGGCGAGATCGACGAGGACGAGTACCGGCGGCGCCGGGCCGGCCTGGCCTGACCCGCGCGGGGCGCGCGTCACCGGCCACGGTGTGCGGGAGCGGCCGGCCGGGCTGCCTACCATGGCCGGGCGACGACCCGGACGTGGTCGACACGTCCGCGCCGGCCGGGTGACCAGACCGGTCCGGCGGACCAGGCGTCGCCGCGACCGTTGGGAGAGACCTCATGGGTGCCGACCACACCCGCCCCGCACCCGCCGCGCCGCCGGGCGTACGACGGCTGCTCGTCGCCGTGGTGGTGCCGCTGTTCGCGCTCACCGTGATCGCGGCGCTGGTGCTCTGGCCCGGACAGGACCGGGAGCCGGTGGGTGGCGCGGACGTCCCCCGCTACCACGGCACGGTGACCCGGGTGGTCACCGAGCCCTGCCCGCCGACGCCGGAGGCCCCGGAGGGCGGGGGTGGCCCCTGCGGCACCGTGACCGTCACCGCCGAGCAGGGCCCGGACGCGGGCCGGCAGGTCGAGACGCCGATCCCGGCCGGACCGGGCGCGCCCCGGGTCGCGGTCGGCGACGAGGTCGTCCTGGTCGAGCTGACCGACCCGGCCGACCCGGCGGTGAAGTCCTACAACATCGCCGAACACCAGCGCGGTACGCCGCTGATCTGGCTGATGGTGCTGTTCGCCGCCGCGATCGTGGCGTTCGGCCGGTGGCGCGGGCTCGCCGCGCTCGGCGGCCTGGTGGCCAGCTTCGCCATCCTGCTCGGCTTCGTGCTGCCGGGAATCGGCGCCGGCCAGCCGCCGCTGCTCGTCGCGATCGTGGGCGCCGCGTTGATCATGTTCGTGGTGCTCTACCTGACCCACGGGATCACCGCGCAGACGTCGGTCGCGGTGCTCGGCACGCTCGGCAGCCTGGTGGTCACCGGCGTGCTCGGCCTGCTCGCCACGTCCGCCACCCACCTGACCGGCTTCGGCAGCGAGGACGCCACCACGCTGTCCATGTTCCAGGGCGACGTGGACCTGCACGGACTGCTTCTGGCCGGCATCATCATCGGCTCGCTGGGCGTGCTGGACGACGTCACAGTCACCCAGGCGGCCACCGTCACCGAACTGGCGCACGCCAACCCCGGACTGTCCCGGCGGCAGCTCTACCGGGCCGCGACCCGGGTCGGCCGGGCCCACATCGCGTCCACCGTCAACACCATCGTGCTGGCGTACGCGGGCGCCTCGCTGCCGCTGCTGCTCCTGCTGGTCGCCGACTCCCGCCCGGTGAGCGAGATCCTCACCAGTGAGTTCCTCGCCCAGGAGATCGTCCGCAGCGCGGTGGCGACGCTCGGCCTGATCGCCGCCGTACCGCTGACGACCGGACTGGCCGCGATCGTGACCACCGCCGGGCGGCGCTCGCCCGGCGCGGAGCCGGCGCC
>NZ_JBXUOV010000212.1:0-9140 GCF_057196585.1 Micromonospora sp. ATLC20 | reverse complement strand
GGCCGGCGGCGGTGTCCAGCACCGCGGCCGGCCCGCCGCGCGCGGGGGTGGTCGCCTCGCGGCGGTCGAGCACCCGCGCGCCGGGACCGACCAGGGCGACGGCGGTCTTGGTGCCGCCGATGTCGATCCCGACGACCGGCTCGGTCATCCCTTCAGACCGGTGTGCGCGAGGCCCTCGACGAACTGCTTCTGCGCGATGACGAACACCGCCAGCACCGGCAGCGCGGTCATCGACGCCGCCGCGAGCTGCACGTCCCACATCGGACCGCCGTACGCGTCGACGAACTGGGTGAGCGCCTGCGGCAGGGTGAACTTGTCCGGCGAGGAGAGGAACACGATCGGTTCCAGGTACAGGTTCCAGCTGTGCAGGAACGTGAAGATGGCCACCGCGCCGAGCGCGGGCCGGGACAGCGGCAGCGCGATCTTCCAGAACGTGGCGAAGCGTCCCAGCCCGTCGACCCGCGCCGCCTCCTCCAGCTCACCGGGGAGGCTGATGAAGAACTGCCGCATGATGAACGTCGCCAGCACGCTCGGCGCCCCGAAGATCGGCACCAGGATCAGCGGCCAGTGGGTGTCGATCAGGTCGAGCTTGAAGAACATCTGGAACAGCGGCACGATCGTCACCTCGCTCGGGATGAGCAGGCCCGCGAGGACGACCAGGAACAGCACGTTCTGCCCCCGGAACCGGATCCGCGCGAACGCGTACCCGGCCAGCGACGCCACGGCCAGCGTGCCGACGGTGACCAGCAGCGCGATGTAGAGGCTGTTCAGGTACTGCTGCCCGAACGGCTGCAGCTCGAACACCCGCCGGTACGCGTCCAGCCGCGGATCGGTCGGCAGCAGCTGCGGCGGGAAGGAGAAGATGTCCGCCACCGGCTTCAGCGACGAGGTGACCATCCACCAGGTGGGGAACACGAACGGGACGGCGAGGACCATCAGTACGCCGTAGAGCACCAGCTTGGTCCGCCGGGACAGGTCACGATTCATGGAAGACCCACCTCTTGCGCATCTGCCACTGCAGCACCGTCAGCGCGAGCACGATGACGAACAGCAGGATCGACAGCGTCGCGCCGTAGCCGAAGTGATGGAACTGGAAGGCCTGCTGGTAGAGGTAGTAGACGAGCACCGTGGTCGAGGTGCCGGGCCCACCCTGGGTGAGCACCGCGATCTGCGCGAAGACCTGCAGCGAGCCGACCACCGTGATGATCGACGTGAGCATGATCGTCGGGCTGATCAGCGGCACCGTGATCCGCCAGAACTGGCGCATCCGGCTCGCGCCGTCCACCTCGGCGGCCTCGTACAGCTCGGCCGGCACGCCCTGCAGGGCGGCCAGGAACAGCACCATGTTCAGGCCGACGTTCTTGAACACCTGCACGACGATCACCGACAGCATCGCCGTGCCCTCGCCGCGCAGCCAGTTGGGGCCGTCGACGCCGATCGTGTCGAGCAGGCCGTTGATGCCGCCGTTGTCCTGCAACAGGAAGCCCCACACGATGGTCCACGCGACCAGCGAGACCACCACGGGGGAGAAGAACAGGGTGCGGAACACGATGGTCCCGCGCAGCCTCTGGTTGAGCAGGACGGCCAGCAGCAACGCCAGGCCGAGGTTGAACACGACCAGGCCGACCGAGAACAGGCCGGTCGACCGCAGCACCGGGCCCAGGTTGGGGTCGTCGGCCAGCGCGGCGTAGTTGTCGGTGCCGATGTAGTCGAAGCTGCCGGCCAGCACGTTCCACTCGTGCAGGCTGTACCAGACCACGAGGACCAGCGGCAGGATCACGAAGACCACGCTGCCGAGCAGCTGCGGGGTGATGAACAGGTATCCGGTGAGCTGGTCCCGGCGGCGGGTGGTCCAGAACGGCCGGGCCCGGCCCGGGGCGGGCCCGGCAGCAGCCGGGCCCACCCTGGTGTCCGTCTGGGTCATGATCCTCGGCCCTACTTCGCCAGCAGCGGCTGGATCTTGGAGCAGACGCCGTCGAGTACGCCCTTGACGTCCGCGTCCGCCTTCCACAGCGGGTCGAGCGCGGCGCGCACCTGCTGGCTCAGCTCGGCCTGCCCGGAGTGGCTGGGCTTGACGGTGCCGTTGGTGATGCCGTCGATGACGACCTTCTGCAGCTGCTCCGGCTTGAGCTTCGGGTTCGTCTTCGCCAGCGTCTCGGCGGTCAGCTGGGACTGCCGCGGCGGCGGGAAGAACTGGGCCAGCTTCGCCGAGTTGGTGGGGTTGGTGAAGAAGGCCAGGAAGTCGGCGGCCTGCTCGGCGTGCGGGCTCTTCTTCATCACGCCGATGCCGGCCTGGCCGACCACCGCGTACGGGCCCTTCGGGCCGGCCGGCAGCGGGACCAGGTCCCAGTCGAAGCCGTTCTCCTTCAGCAGGGAGGCACGGGAGATCTGGGTGACGGTCATGGCGGCGTCACCGGCGAAGAAGTCGGCGGTCGTGCCCGGACCGGGCAGCGCCTTGCCGGTGAAGATCGCCTTGTGCAGCGTGGTCATCGCCTCGACCATCTCCGGGCTGTTGAACCCGCAGCTGCGGCCGTCCTCGCTCCACGCCTGGGCGCCCCAGCCGGTCCAGAACGTGGCCAGGTTGTCCCAGCCCTTGTAGTCGAAGTCGCGGACCACGAGCCCGGCCTTGCCCGACTTCGCGGCGGTGGCGCCGGCCGCGGCGAGCGCGGTGTCCCAGTTCCACTGCCCGGCCGCGATCAGCTCGGCCGGGGTCTTCTGCCCGGCCTTCTTGAGCATGTCGTTGTTCACGAACACGCCGAACGGCGAGGTCGAGAACGGGTACGCGAAGAGCTTCCCGTCGTTCTGCCAGAGCTTCAGCGTGGCGGGGGACAGGTCGTCGTACTGGTAGCCGTCGGCCTTCTTCAAGGTGTCGTCGAGCGGGCTCAGCGCGCCGGAGGCGACGAAGTCCGGCGCCGAGTTCTCGAAGATCCACGCGAGGTCCGGCGCGTTGCCGCCGGCGATCTGCGTGGTCAGCGTCGTGGTGTAGTTCTCGAACGGCAGCGGGTCGAACTTGATCTCCGCGACGTCCGGGTTGTTCTTGCGGTACTCGTCGGCGATCTCGTTGAACAGCTTGAGGTGCGCCTCGTTCGCCGACCAGACGGTCATCCGCAGGCTCGCCGGACCGTCGTCCTTGGCGTCGCCGCCACCGCCGCAGGCGGTCAGGGCGAGCACACCGGTCATGGTCGCCGCGACCAGGCCGGACAGTCTTCCGTATCTCACTTTCTTCTCCTCACCGGGGGTTCAGTAGCCCGCGATCTGCGGCCAGCGGCATTCCACGCCGGCGGCCGAGATGCGGTCCGTGAATTCGGCCAGCAGGCGGGGGGTGCCGCGGACCGCGCGCGGGGACTCGCCCCGCGCAAGGCAGAAGTCGGCCAGCAGGCCGGCGACCTCACCGACGTTCCACTCGACCGGGTGCAGTCGGTAGCTGCCGTTGGTGATGTGCGTGGTGCCGATGTTCTTGCCGGCCGGCAGCAGGTTCTCCATCCGCTGCGGGATGAGCGCGCCGAGCGGGATCTCGAACGGGCAGGAGCCGACGTCGATGTAGTTGTCGCCGCCGGTCGACGGGTGCAGGTCGATGCGGTACATGCCGACGCCGATCGAGTCGGGGTAGCTCACCGCGCCGTGCTCGCCGCGTACGGCCAGGGAGAGGTCCTGCTCGACCACGGTGTACTCGGCGCGGATGCGGCGCGACTCCCGGATGTAGGGCGCCTGCGCCAGCCCGTCGGGGCTGCCGGTCACGTCGCCGCGCAGCCGCAGCCCCGGGTAGCCGGTGCCGCCGTCGGCGCGGGGCGCCTCGGTCTGCAGCCAGTACAGGACGGAGTACGACAGCTCGCGCGCCTGGGACAGGTGCCAGGACGCGTTCGGCACGTCGATGACCGGGCCCTCGAAGTAGTCGATCATCGGCCAGTTGACGAGCGTGATGTCGCTGCCGTACGCGCCGTCGACGAAGTTGCGCCGCGCCGCGATGCGCCGGAACGTCCACAGGTTGCCGTCGCCCGGGTTGAGCCGCTGGTCGGCGTTGACGCCCAGCGGGTCGTCGTCCGGGTTCGGCGTGAAGCTGCGCTCGACGATCTCCAGCGTGCGCGGGTGCGGCGACCGCCAGGACAGCAGCCGGTCGCCCCAGAAGTCCGGCTTGTAGTCGCGCCAGAAGTCGTAGCCGGCGGGCCGGTCGATGGTGTGGTCGCCGTCGACGTGGTCCAGCGCGAAGCAGACGGACACCGCCTGCATGTTCAGCGGCTGAGCCTCGGCGGGCGCGCTCGGCTCACCGGTCTGCGCCTGCGACTCGAACCCGGTCACGTACTCGGTGCCGGTCAGCGGCAGCAGCTCACCGGTCTCGGTGGCGTCCAGGACGTACGGCGCCTCCACCTCGATCCGCTCGTCGCGGTCCCGATGGGCGAGCGTGACGCCGGTGACCCGGTCGCCGTCGGTCTCGGCCGCGACCGGCCGGTAGGGCTGCAGCACCGTCAGCCGCCCGGACCCCCGGTACGGCGCGAGCATCTGCTCCAGGACCGCGACCGCGACGCGGGGCTCGTGGCAGAGCCGGCTCACCCAGCCGGCACCCGGGTTCAGGTCGGTCCACGCCCGGGACCGCTCGGTCAGCGGGTAGTGGCGGCGGTAGTAGTCGCGGATGCCGTCGCGCAACTCCCGGTAGCTCGCGGTGGCGCCGAACTGCTCGATCCAGGAGTGCTCGTCCGGCGGGACCGCCTGGCTGGTGAGCTGCCCGCCGAGCCAGTCGAACTCCTCGGTCAGGATGACGGACCGGCCGGCACGGGCCGCGGCCAGCGCCGCGGCGACACCGCCCAGTCCGCCCCCGACGACGAGGACGTCCGCACGCATTAGTACCACTTGCTTCCTTCCAGTTGCGCGGCCGGGCGTGTCAGCGCCGGTCGGCCGCCGATCCAGGGACGCCGAGGGTGTCGCCCTCGACGAGTTCGCAGGGCAGGAGCCGTTGCTGGAGGCCGCCGGCGCTGCCGTCGATGACGCCGGTCAGCACCTCGACGGCCTGGCGGCCCATCTCCTCGCGCGGGATGCGGAACCCGGTGAACGTGATGTCGGTGGGCACCGGGACGGTCGGGTCGCCGAGGGTCACGACGGACAGGTCACCGGGCACCGTCAGCCCCTTGCGGCGGGCGGCCGCCTCCAGCGCCACGGCGGTGGCGAAGTCCTCCACGAAGGCGACGGTGCTGCCGTCGGCCCGCAGGTCGTCCACTGCGGCGTCGGCGGTCTCCGCCGTCGCGGTGATCTGGCGGGCGCCGTCCGCGCCGGTCGCGCCGGCGTGGAAACCGCTGCGCCGGTCGTGCGAGGACTCGGCCGAGGTGCCCATGCCCACGTACGTCAGACGCCGGTGTCCCAGTTCCACCGCCCGCTCGGCCAGCCGGTGGACCGCGCTGGCGTAGTCGGCGCCGACGTAGGGCACCGGGCCGCCGGCGTCGTCGCGGCGTCCGACGGCGACGTAGGGGAACCCGTCGCGGTTGAGCCGGAGCAGCTCCGCGCCGTCGATCTCCCGGCCGAGCAGGATGCAGCCGTCGGCCAGCCGCAGCCGGTTGTCCTGGTGGAAGATGCGCCGCCGGCCGTCCACCACCGGGGCGCTGGTGAACAGCAGCAGGTCGCAGCCGACCCGTTCGGCGTACTCCTCGATGCCGAGCAGGAACGGGTGGAAGAAGTCCCGGCTGCCGCTGGGGAAGGCCGGCTCGTAGGTGAAGACGCCGATGATCCGGTTGAACCCGGAGGCGAGGCGGCGGGCGGCCGGATCGGCGGCGTATCCCGTCTCGGCGATGACCTGCAACACCCGGTCCCGTGTCTCCGGCGCGATCCGGACGTCGGCGTCGGTGCGGTTGTTGAGCACCAGCGACACGGTCGCCTGGCTGACGCCGGCCATGCGCGCGATGTCACGCTGGGTGACACGCCTGGGGGGAGGGGTCACGTCGGTCCTTCCACTTCCGCTAATGCGTATTAGCGATCGGGTCGGGATGGAGCCTCTCTGCTCTCCCGGCGTCCTGTCAAGGGGTGGCCGGAAGATTTCCGTTCGATGAACTCCCTGATGTAATGCGGATTAGCAACCGTGTCCGCCGCCGTCCGGCGGTTGTTCGGGCGGAGATCTTGACAAGGGTCGACCGAGCGCGCGACAGTAGGCGAACCTCGGCGCTAATGCGCATTATCGTGTCGTCGATCGTCCGCGCGGACGATCGGCGACTACTGCTTCCCTACTCAGAGTGATGCCGGGTGCGGCCTCTGTCCGCCGCCGTCCCGGGCACTACCGTTCTCATCGGACGGTCGTGGCGCCGTCCGCACGGGGGAGGGGGACAACGTGGGCACCACTGTCGCTCGTCATCTCGCCGGAGCAGTCGCGGCGTGGCTCGTCGTCGTCGCGGAGGCGGTCGCCGGCTACCTCGGCCTGCTGGCGTACGCGCTGGTCACCGGCGCCGACCCGGGCGGCCCGCTGGCCGGACCGCTGCTGGTACTGATCGCGGCGCTGCTCGGTGTGGCGGCGCTGCCGCTGCTGTTCGCGCCGGCCGTCGCGCTCGGTGCGGCGGCGGGACGGCGGCGGGCCGGTCCGGCGCTCGCGTACGCCGGGCTCGTCGCAGTCGTGCTGGCCGCCGGCTACACCGCCGCGACGGCGGTCGCCACGGACGTGCCCGGCCCTCGGGTGCCGCTGGTGGCCGGGATCGCCGCGCTGCTGGCCCTCCCGCCGACGGCGGCGTACGCGCTCACCGCCCGCGGCGTGGGCTGGACCGCCCGGCTGATCCGGGCCCGGGCGGCCAGCGCCCGACCGGTACGCGCCGAGGCGCGCTGACCTACACCTGGATGTCGAAGCGCTGCAGCACCGACGGGGCGACCAGCCCCACCGCGGCCAGGACGGACAGGATTGTCATCGCGGTGCGCAGCACCACCGTCTCGGCCTTGCTGCCGGTACGCAGGGCGATCTTGTTGGGCAGGCCGACCATCGTCCACATCCGGCGTTTGATCGGGATGGGCCACAGGATCGGCACCCCGGCCCGGGTGATCATGTCGCCGAGGATGTGCACGAAACAGCCCACCCCGACCGCGAGCCCGATCATCGGATAGCCCCGGTCGCCGGGCAGGTTGGCGAACGTGAACCAGGCCGCGGCGGCGGACACCAGCGTGACCACCACCCAGCCGGCACGCTCGGCCCACTTGTCGAACAGCCCGCGCAGCGCCAGGCCGATCATGAAGAAGAGGATGCCGACCACCGCCCACTTGCCGTAGTGGGCGCACAGTGCGGTGGTGCCCCAGCCGACGAGCACGGTGAACGGGATGGTGTGGGTCAGCGTGCGGTGCCCGTTGTTGCGGCGCGGGTCCTTGCTCAGCTTGGTGGCGTAGTAGACGCCGAGCGAGATCTTCTCCATCACCTCGGCGACGAAGAGGCTGACCACGCCGAAGGTGCGGGCCACGGTGGCGCCGCCCTGGTTGCGGGTGACCTTCCCGGACAGGTCCAGGTCTGGGAAGAGCGCCCCGCCGGCGCAGACCGCGGTGCCCACCGCCAGGGCCAGCGGTGTCTGGTGGTAGTCCGCGAACTGGGCCATCGCCCAGGAGCCGGTCAGCCACACCGCCGCGCCCGAGAGCGCGTGGGACGGTCCCATCATCTCGGCTCGCCCTTCCCGAAGATCTTGATCCACAAAAACTACGCCACTGTAGTCAGCCCGTGCGACAGCGGGGCATCAGCCGGACGGTCCACTGGGGAAGTGGTGCCCACCGCGCCGCATCAGCCCGCGGTACGGGTGGGCCGGACCGTGCCGAGGCTCGCGCGGATGACGGCGAACTGCTTCGAGGCGGCGGGCCAGTCGGCGTCGGAGGTGGTCCAGCCGAGCGTCCATCCGGCCCGCTCGCCTGGCAGCACGCGCAACGCGCGCATCCGTTCCCCGTACGGCGCGGTCCAGCGGCACTCCCACGCCGCGCCCGGGCCGTCGGACTCCAGCCGGACCTTCTGGTAGTGCGGCAGCCGGCCGGCCGAGGTGAGATCCCGCTCGGACGACTTCAGCCGGCCCACCGGATCACCGCCCGGGTACGGCTCGACGCCCAGGATGCGCCGCGTCTCCGGGTCCTGGAAGCAGGTGGTGTCGCCGGAGCGCAGCTGCAACCAGCCGGCGGGCAGGGCGATCCGGAAGCCGCCGGTGTCGGCGGGCCAGACCCAGCCGGCCGGAACGGTCACCGGCGGGTCGTCCGGTGGTGGTCCCTTGCGGACCGGTGTACCGGCCACGTCGGGCCGGACGCAGGGGAACGGCGGAGGCGGCGCGCCCGGCCCGGGCGGGCGGTCCCACGGGCGGGCGACGGCCTCGGTGGAACTGCCCGCCTGCGGCGGATCGTCGCGGCCACCGGTGATAGCCAGCGCGGTGCCCACCCCGGTCGCCACCGCCAGCAGCACGGCGCCCAGCACGATTCCCCAGCGGTGCAGCGGGTTCCCGTCGCCGGAGGTGAGCGGGGGATCGGCGGGGCGGGGGACACCGGCGGGCCGGGGCGGGGCCGGGTGAACGGCGCCGCTGTCGACCGGCCCGCTGTGGGCGACCGGTGGAGGCTTGCCTACCGGCGCGGCGCCGGGGCCGACGATGTGCACCGGGCTGAGGGCGTCGGCGCGGGGCGCCGACTCGGGGCCGCCCGGGCTGCCCGGGTCGACGAAGCTGGTGAGGACGGTGGGGCCGAGGCTGATCGGGGCCGGGCGGGCCCGCCCGCCCCGGGACGGTTCCGCGGTCGCGGCCTGCTCCGGTTCGGCCGCCTGGCCGCGTTCCGGTTCACCGGGCCGGGCGCTCGTCGGTGGTGCCGCGCGACCCACAGCGGCCGCGCGGCCGACCGCACCCGAGCCGCCGTCCCCGGCCGGGCCACCGGCGGGCGGACCGCCCGCCGCGGAGGGCCCACCGACCGTCCTCGGGCCTCCGACCACCTGCGAACCGCCGCCCGGGCCGGCCGCGCCCGCGCCGACGACCGTGCCTCCGACAGCCCCTCCGACCGCTCCCGAGCCGCCGACCGCTCCCGAGCCGCCGTTCGCGTCCGGACGGAGGTTTCCCTCCGCACGGCCGATCGGCGCCGACGAACCGGCCGCGTCCGTGCGCCCGAGCGCTCCCGAGCGGCCGGCCGGGGACGCCGGACCGCCGATGTCCGCGCGGGCGGCCGGGACCGAACGGGCG
>NZ_JBXUOV010000211.1:0-9146 GCF_057196585.1 Micromonospora sp. ATLC20 | reverse complement strand
GGGCAGGGGCGGCGTGGGCCGCAGCGGCGGCTCCGGCTCGGGTACCGGCGGCGCCGGTGACGGCGGCGTCGGACCCGGAACCGGGGTCGGCGCCGGCTCGGGTTCCGGTCCGTTCGGCGCCGGGGGTTGCGCGGGCTCCGGCGGCTGGACCGGCTCCGGCGGTTCCGGGTTCACCGGCCCGGCCCGGTAGACGGTGGCGGCGGCGGGCGGCGCGGCCACCACGGAGGCGGCGACCTCCTCGGCCGAGACGCGGCTCAGGCCGGGCACCGACGCGCTGGCCCGGGCGGGCGCGGATCCGGCCTGCTCGGCGGCCGTGGACGCGCCGGTGAGCGGGGCCGGGCGGTCGACGGCGGAGGCCGGTGCCGCGCTCGGCGGAGAGTCGACCGAACCGGCTGTCGGGGACGGGGAGTCGTCGGTCCCGTCCGCCTGCACGGCCGGTGCGGTGTCGCGCTCCGGTACGGCGTCGGCAGGTGCTGCCGCGTCCGCGGTTGCGGCGGCCGGCGCGGGCACGCGTGCGGAACCGGAGACGCGGGGTGCCGGGATGGCGGCCGGAGCACTGCCGGGCGTACCCGGGGAGGCGTCGCCGTCGGCCTCCGCGGCGGCGGGCGTGGGTGCCGTGCCGGCTGCGGGCTGGGACGTCGCCTGGCGTTCGGCCACCGCGAAGGCGGACCAACTGGACGGCGGCACGGTGGCCCCGGGCAGACGCCGGTCCAGCGGTGGTGGGGTCTCCGCCGGGGTGCCCGCCCGGTACGTCGTCGGGCCGGCCTGCGGAAGTGGCTGCTCGTCACCGGCGGGCGGCGGCACGGCCGAACCGGCGACCGACACCCGCGCCCGCGCGACGGCTACCGGCCCGGGTGAGGCCGAACCGTTGTCGTCGCCGGCCGGGTCGGCGGGGCCGGGCGTCGGTCCCGGGTGGACCTTCTCCGCCGGAACGTCCTGCTCGCCCATCTCGCCCCTCCGCACCCACGCTCGCCTCCGGCCGTGGCGCCGACCGGAAGTGCCTGGATCTCACCGTGCCACATTCCGGCCCGGGAGCACAGCCGGAGTGGCGGTTGGGTCAGTCGGCGCTGCTGCTCGGGCTGGCGGAGCCGCTGCCGGACGTGCTGCTCGACGGGGCGACGCTGCTGCTGCTCGGCGCGGCGCTGCTGGTGTCCGGCTCGGCGCTCGCGCTCTGGCTCGGCTCCGGCTCGGGCTCCGCGGTCTGGCTGGGCGGCGGCGAGCTGGGCGCCGGGCTGGACGTCGTCGGCTTCGGCGTCGGCGTGGTGGGCTTCGGCGTGGTCGGCGTCGGCTTGGGCGTGGTCGACGGCTTCGGGGTGGCCGACGGCTTCGGCGACGTCGACGGCTTCGGCGTGGCCGGCACCGTGGGCGGCGGGGCGGGCGTGGCCGGGGCGGGGACCGCTCCGATCACCCGGGTCGCGGCGTAGAGCCGGGACCAGCGGACCACCGAGATCTTGACGACGTCGCCGGTCCGCGGCGCCTCCACCATCTTGCCGTTGCCGATGTACATGGCGACGTGGTGGACGCTGGTCCAGCTGCTGCCCGAGGCGAAGAACAGCAGGTCACCGGGGAGCAGGGCGGTCGGCGAGACGGTGCGGGACCGGGTCGCGAAGTACTGGTCCTTCGCGACGCGGGGCAGGCCCCGGTAGCCGGCCGCCTGATAGGAGGCGAGCATCAGGCCGGAGCAGTCGAACCGGTCCGGGCCCTCGGCCGCCCACAGGTAGGGGTCACCGAGCTGGGCGAGGGCGTACCGCACGGCGGCGAGCGCCTTCGGGTCCGCCACCAGGCCGTCGATGCTCTGGTCGACGTACGAGGTGCCGAGCCGCTGCTCGGCGGCGTCCGCCAGGCGCTCGATCTCCAGCAGCTTGGCCGCGTTCTCCTTGCGCAGCGCGACGAGCGCGGTCTCCTGCTTGCGCAGGTCGGTCTCGGCGCGGGTGAACTCGGCGGCCTTCTCACCGGCCCGGCGCTGGGCCGACTCGTGTGCCTTCCGGGCGGCCTCCTCGGCGCTTGTGGCGCGCAGGAGTTCGCCGGTCACCGACGTGGTGGCGCCCTCGGCCTTGTCGCCGCGGGTGATGCGCTGGAGGTTGGCGAAGTCGCGCAGGCTGGCGCCGAACTCGCCGGGCGGCAGAGCCGCGTCGGCCTTCACGGCGTCGGCGGCGGCGCTCTTGGCGTTGTCCTGGGCGCGGCGGAGCGCGTCCTGCGCCTCCTTGAGCAGGGCGGCGGACTGGGTCAGCTCGGTCTGCGCGGCGTCCCGCTCGGTCTTGATCCCGAGCAGCGCCTCGCCGAGCTGGGTCACCCGGGCGTCGAGCTGGTTGATCTGCGCGATCAGCGGGCCGTCGGCCGGGTTGGTGACGCCGGTGGTGCCCGGCAGGCCCGCAGTGCCACCGGGGGTGGTGAGGCCGGGCAGACCCGGGACGGTGCCGGGCAGGCCCGGAACGGTACCCGGCACGCCGGGAACGGTGCCGGGTACGCCGCGGAGGGTGCCGGAGGAGCCGGGCAGTTGCAGCGGGCCGGTGACCTGGGGCCGGGAACCGGTGTCGGGCACGACGTCGGGCAGCGGGTCGGCCCAGGCGGGTGTGGCGAGCGCCGCGGCCGCTACCGCCCCCAGGAGGGCGGACCAGAGCGCCGGTCGCAGGATCGGTGAGATCACCGGCTGCCGTCCTCGTCGCCGTCGGGCCTTGGTGCTGTGAGCCATACCGCTCCCCGTCCGGTCTGGGGTCCGTCACGCGTGGTTGGGGCGTGTCGGGACAGGACGGCCCTGGTGTGTGTTCCGCCCCACCCTGTCTTACCTCACGGTTGCGACGATGTCGATGTGCGGAGCGTGACGGCGGGTGAACCGGCACGCCCAGGTCGGCGGCCGGTCGGACCCGCGACGTACGCTCGATCGGGAACCCAGGTGGAAGGACGTGGCTTTCGGATGGACGCCGGACTCAAGCGCGAACTCGAGGCGAAGGTGTACGCGGGGGAGCGGCTGACCCGCGAGGACGGCATCGCCCTCTACGCCAGCGACGACCTGACCTGGCTGGGCCGGCTGGCCCACCACAGGCGTACCGAGCTCAACGGCGACCGGGTGATGTTCAACGTCAACCGGCACCTGAACCTGACGAACGTCTGCTCCGCGTCGTGCGCGTACTGCTCGTTCCAGCGCAAGCCGGGCGAGAAGGACGCCTACACGATGCGCATCGACGAGGCGGTCCGCAAGGCCAAGGAGATGGAGGACGAGCAGCTCACCGAGCTGCACATCGTCAACGGCCTGCACCCGACGCTGCCCTGGCGCTACTACCCGAAGGTGCTGCGCGAGCTGAAGGCCGCGCTGCCGAACGTCAACCTCAAGGCGTTCACCGCGACCGAGGTGCAGTGGTTCGAGAAGATCAGCGGGCTCACCGCCGACGCGATCCTCGACGAGCTGATGGACGCCGGCCTGGAGTCGCTCACCGGCGGCGGCGCGGAGATCTTCGACTGGGAGGTCCGGCAGCACATCGTCGACCACAACTGCCACTGGGAGGACTGGTCGCGCATCCACCGGCTGGCCCACTCGAAGGGCATGAAGACGCCGTCGACGATGCTCTACGGCCACATCGAGGAGCCCCGGCACCGGGTCGACCACGTGCTGCGGCTGCGTGAGCTGCAGGACGAGACCGGCGGTTTCCAGGTCTTCATCCCGCTGCGCTACCAGCACGACTTCGTCGACTCGGCGGACGGCAAGATCCGTAACCGGATCCAGGCCCGGACCACGATGGCCTCGCCGGCCGAGTCGCTCAAGACGTTCGCGGTCTCCCGGCTGCTGTTCGACAACGTGCCGCACGTGAAGTGCTTCTGGGTCATGCACGGGCTGTCGGTCGCGCAGCTCTCGCTGAACTTCGGTGTCGACGACCTGGACGGCTCGGTCGTGGAATACAAGATCACGCACGACGCCGACTCGTACGGCACGCCGAACACCATGCACCGCGACGACCTGCTGCACATGATCTGGGACGCCGGCTTCCGTCCGGTCGAGCGGAACACCCGCTACGAGATCGTCCGCGAGTACGACGGGCCGCCGTCGCTGGCGGAGCGCCGGTCCGAGCCGCAGCAGGTCTGGGCCTGACCTGGCGATGAGCGACGAGGAACAGCAGCGCGGCTTCCCCCGGCGCGACGCCGAGGGCCGCATCCTCACCCTCGGTGACCTGCTCGGGGTGAGCCTGGCCGGCCTGGTCATCGGGGTGCTGGCGCTGCTGGTCTTCGAGTGGGCGTTCGCCACCGTCGGCGACAGCGGCTTCGGGGGTACGAACGGCTGGCTCGCGGTGATCCTGCCGCTCTGGTTGTTCTGGGACGAGTTCCGGGCCTGGGAGTTCGGCGCCGCCCGGGTGGTGGCCGCGCTGGCCGGTCTCGGGCTCGGCATCGTCGCCGGTCTGCTGGCCGCGGGCCTGGCCTCCGGGCTGCCCGCGCTGTTCACCGGCGCGTTGGCCGCGGCGGTGTTCACCGTGGTCTACGCCGTCATCTGGTTTCATGGCGTGCACTGGCTGGCCCGGCGTACGGGCTGAGGCACGGAGAGAGTGGGAATGCGGGAATGAGCGCGGCGGTCAAGTACACGCTGGGCCGGGTCGGGCTGTTCGTCGCCGTGCTGGCAGCCCTCTGGTTCGTCGAGATGAACATGTTCCTGCGGCTGATGGTGGCGCTGATCTCCTCCGCCGCGCTGTCGTTCTTCCTGCTGCGCAACTGGCGGGACGAGATGGCCGGCGAGATGGCGGAGGCGTCGGAGCGGCGTCGCGCGGAGAAGGACCGGCTGCGCTCGGCGCTCGCCGGTGACGACGAGCCGGGCACCGAGCCGGACGCCGAGCGCCGCGACGGCTGAGCGGACGAACGAGGGGCCCGGCGCCGGACACGGCACCGGGCCCCTCGTCGTTCACCGGCCGGCCGAACCGTTCACCGGCGCGGCCGGGCCGTTCACCAGTTGGTCGAGCCCGGGACGACCGGCCACGGCCGCTCGGCCGGCTTGATCAGGTACGCGATGCCGCCGGAGCCGGAGGCCACCGTGCCGTTGGCCCGGTAGCGCTTGGTGCGCAGCCAGATCTGCTCGAACTGCTCCCGCTTGTAGACGTTGCGAACCGCGTCGTTCGACGAGGACGCCGGGTCGTTGACGATCACGTCACCCTCGGCGGTGAAGCCGACGATCACGAACAGGTGCCCGGAGGTGCCGTAGTTGGCGCCGTCCAGCTCGCTGGCGAGGAACGACTGCGAGGTCACCACCGGGATGCCCGCCTTGATGAACCGTTCCGCCTCGTCCAGCGAGTGCAGCCGGGTGACCCGCGCCTCCAGGCCGGGGAAGCTCGCCGCGTACGCGGTGTTGAACGGCCAGTTGCCGGCGCCCTCGTATTCGTAGTCGTAGGTCATCCGGGCGGCGTGGTCGACAGTCGGGTCGGGGTAGGAGGGGTCGACCCAGGAGGTGTCCTCGGCCGAGGGCTTGCGTCCCCAGTACTCGACCACCATCTCCGTCGAGGTGGGTGAGCACCACGCCTCACCGCCGCCGTCGTACTCGGGGTACTCGCCGATGTGGATGTTCTGCGAGTAGCGCGGCACGGCCAGTTCGGTGCCCCAGGCGATACCGCCCCGGCTCGGCGTGACGGTGAACCGGTCGGGCACGTTCGACGCCATCGCGCCGAGCATCCGGACCTGCGGCGCGGCGGCCTGGCCGGGCGCGCGGTAGAGGGTCAGCCGCAACTGGTACGAGCGCAGCAGCACCCCGGCGTCGGCGTCGTCGACCGAGAACGTGTCGGTCCAGATGCTCGACCACGGGTCGCCCTGGCCGTCCAGCGTGGAGCGTTTGATGTCCTGGTCGCCGGAGGCCCAGCGGCCCATGACGTACCAGGGGGTCTGCGCCCCGGTGTTGTACGTGCCGTGCAGCTCGACCTGGATCCAGGTGCCGGCCGGGGTGGCGGCGTTCCACGACGCGACCATCTCGGTGGCGTCGAAGCCGATCCGCCGCTCCGGCGAGGTCCAGGTGGCGTACTCCCAGGTGCGGGTCGTGCCGGTGTGCTCGTCGGTGAACTCGGTGGTGCCCGCCGGCCGGTCGATGGTCAGCGCCGGGTGGCGCCCCGGTACGGCGCGGGTGCCCTGGTGGGTGCCGGTACGCCAGTCGGGGAAGCGGGAGAACTCCTGGAAGGTGATCTGTTCGTCGTGCGTGACGCCCGGTCGCGGCGCTTGTGCCTGGACCGGTGCGCTGGTGCCGAGGAGGGTGAGCGCGGTGAGGCCGGCGAGGGCGGCCGCGCGCATGGGTCGTCCGAACATGGCAGCTCCACAGGGAGACGGCGTCGTTGCCGTTCACTGTCGCGCTTGGCGGGAAGTTTCGCCAGATGTTCAGGCATAGAAAATCATTGCCGAAGTGACGATCAGGTCGGGATGACCCAAGGCAAAGACAGATATTGATATGACCATGTGTCTCCTGGTGGAGTGTGCGGACAACGGGATCTCCCGTACCCCCAGGAGGTTGTCCATGGCCTTCCGCGCCTCTCCGCTCCGCCGCCGGCTGGCGCTCGCCGCCGCCGTCGGCCTCACCATCGTCGCCGCGGCCGCAGCCCCCGCCGTCGCCCGACCCGCACCGGAAGGCTCCGGCGAGCCGACCACAGTCGCCTACCGGGTCCTCGGGCCGCGTACGGCGGCCGACCGCACCGCGGTCGCCTCCACCGGTGCCGCGATCGACTACTCCGAGCACGGCGTGCTGCACGTCACGGCGACCAAGGCCGAGGCCAACGCGATCACCCGGCTCGGATTCCGGCTCGAGAAGGACGCCGTGCCGGAGCACGACCACGCCGACGGGGGCATGACCGCCAACGCGTTCCCGCCCGCCGACTCGAACTACCACGACTACGCCGAGCTGACAGCGGTGGTGAACAAGGTGGTCGCCGACCACCCGACCATCGCCCGCAAGCTGAGCATCGGCACGTCGTACCAGGGCCGGGACCTGATGGCGGTGAAGATCTCCGACAACGTCGCCACCGACGAGGCCGAGCCGGAGATCCTGTTCAACGCCCAGCAGCACGCCCGTGAGCACCTGACCGTCGAGATGGCGATCTACCTGCTCAACCTCTTCACCGACAACTACGGCAGCGACTCCCGGATCACAAACATCGTCAACTCCCGGGAGATCTGGATCGTCCCCACCGTCAACCCGGACGGCAGCGAGTACGACATCGCCACCGGCTCGTACCGCTCCTGGCGCAAGAACCGGCAGCCCAACAGCGGCTCCACCGCCGTCGGCACCGACCTGAACCGCAACTGGGGCTACCAGTGGGGCTGCTGCGGCGGCTCGTCCGGCACCAAGTCGTCGGACACCTACCGGGGCCCGTCCGCCTTCTCCGCACCGGAGACCGCGGCGCTGCGCAACTTCGTCAACAGCCGGGTCGTCGGCGGGGTGCAGCAGATCAAGGCGAACATCGACTTCCACACCTACTCGCAGCTGGTGCTCTGGCCGTACGGATACACGTACAACAACACCGCCACCGGGATGAACACCGACCAGTACAACACCTTCGCCACCATCGGACGGCAGATGGCGGCGACGAACAACTACACCCCGGAACAGTCGAGCGACCTCTACATCGCCGACGGCACCAGCATCGACTGGATGTGGGGCGCCCACAAGATCTGGGCGTACACCTTCGAGATGTACCCCGGCTCGGCCTCCGGCGGCGGCTTCTACCCGCCGGACGAGGTGATCCCGGCGCAGACCTCACGCAACCGGGAGGCCGTGCTGATCCTGTCCGAGTACGCCGACTGCCCGTACCGGGCGATCGGCAAGCAGAGCCAGTACTGCTGAC
The DNA here is from genome assembly GCF_057196585.1 of Micromonospora sp. ATLC20. Taxonomy (NCBI): domain Bacteria; kingdom Bacillati; phylum Actinomycetota; class Actinomycetes; order Micromonosporales; family Micromonosporaceae; genus Micromonospora; species Micromonospora sp. ATLC20. The sequence continues at coordinate 1,353 of NZ_JBXUOV010000211.1, read as the reverse complement.
CTCACCACCGGGTGGGAACCCCGGTTCCACCCCCGCCGGGGTTCCCACCCACCCCCACCGTCCGGACGATCTCCGCTGGTCGTGCGCTACCGTGGCACCGACCGTGCCACAGCGAAGCCGGTGCGAAACCGGCGCTGTCCCGCAACTGTGATGCCCCGTACGCGCGGCGCCGGCCTTCCGCCGGCGCCGACGGACGTGGGACGAGCCAGGTCGCCTGCGGCCCGGTCGCGACACGCGCTCTCGAGGAAGGGCGCCTCGCGGGCGGGCCTTTCCACCTGTCGGCGAAGCACCACACTCCTCGACCGACAGGAGGCCCCATGTCCAGACGTACCCCCCGGCTCTTCGCCACCGCGCTCGCGGCCGGCGTGCTGCTCCTCGGCGGCTGCGCCGAGAAGACCTCGACCGACACCCCCGCCGCCGGCGGCTCCGGCGGCGCGTTCCCGGCCACCGTCGGCAAGCTGACGCTGGAGAAGCGACCCGAGAAGATCGTCTCGCTCTCGCCGACCTCCACCGAGATGCTCTTCGCCATCGGCGCCGGCAAGCAGGTCACCGCCGTCGACGACCAGTCGAACTACCCGGCCGAGGCGCCCCGCACCGACCTGTCCGGCTACCAGCCGAACGCCGAGGCGGTCGCCTCCCGCAACCCCGACCTCGTGGTGATCTCGGACAACCTCAACAAGATCGCCGACCAGCTCGTCGCGCTGAAGATCCCGGTCCTCCAGATCCCCGCCGCGGCCACGCTCGACGACACGTACCGGCAGCTCACCGACCTGGGCACGCTCACCGGCCACCGGTCCGAGGCGGACGCCGTGGTGCAGAAGATGAAGGACGACATCACCGCGCTGACCAAGGACCTGCCGAAGCGTACGGAGAAGCCGACCTACTTCCACGAGCTGGGCCCGGAGCTGTACAGCGCGACCAGCAAGACCTTCATCGGCACCATCTACGCGCTCGCCGGCCTGGAGAACATCGCCGACGCGTCCGACGCCGACGGGAAGAACGGCGGCTACCCGCAGCTCTCCCAGGAGGTCATCGTCAAGGCGAACCCCGACTTCGTCTTCCTCTCCGACACCAAGTGCTGCAAGCAGAACGCCGACACGGTGAAGGCGCGCAGCGGCTGGTCCGGCATCACCGCCGTGAAGAACAACCAGATCGTGGAGCTGGACGACGACATCGCCTCCCGCTGGGGCCCGCGCGTGGTCGACCTGCTCAAGGTGATCGTCGACGCCACCGCCAAGGTCCCGGCCTGACCGTGGCCCTACGACAGGCGGACTCCGCCCCGAACCCGGCCGGGACGCCTCGGGCGTCCCGGCCGGGCATCCGGCCGCTGTCCCGCCCCGGGCGGCCCGGGGC
>NZ_JBXUOV010000210.1:0-9177 GCF_057196585.1 Micromonospora sp. ATLC20 | reverse complement strand
GGCGAACCGGGTGCCGGGCGGCGTGGGCAGCGCGCGGACCCGCAGCGCGAGCAGGGTGGCGAGCAGCAGCGCGGCGACGACCGCCGCACCGGCGAGCAGCCCGGCCGGGCGGTCGGCGAACAGGGCGAGGGCGTACGCCCACGCTCCCGTCAGCACCGCCAGCATCCCCGCCACACGGCCACCCTAGCCCGCCGTGTCACGCCCCGCGGGCCCCCTGCGCGCACACCGGTCCGTGCCCGGCCGACCCCGGCCGGCGTACCCCGAACGGGCGAACCGGCCGACACGCCCACCGGCACGTTTCCCGAAACGGACACGGTGGGTAACAGATCCTCGACCACGCGGCACGGTGCCGCGAGCGGTCCGGAGGAGACGGTGGTGACGATGAGTGGCTCAGTGGCGGAGCGGGAGCGGAGCGCCGCATCGGGCGGAACCGACCTGCTGACAGTCGGCGTCGAGGAGGAGTTCCTGCTCGCCGACCCGCACACCGGGACCGCCGTACCCGCCGTCGACCTGGTCATGGAGCAGGTGCCGGCCGAGCTGCGCGGTCAGGTGGAGCGCGAGTTCCAGACCAGCCAGATCGAGATCGGCAGCCCGCCCGGGCTGGACCTGTCCTCGATCCGGCACTCGCTGTCGATGCTGCGCGCCGAGCTGGCCGACGCGGCCGAGCGGGCCGGCGTACGGCTGCTCGCGATCGGCACCGGGCCGGTCGACGGCCCGGTGCCGCCGGTGGTGGACAAGCCGCGCTTCGACCGGATGATCGAGCGGTTCCGGCTGCTGGTGCCCGGTCCCGGCAACAACGGCATGCACATCCACGTCGGCATCCCCGATCCGGACACCGGTGTGCAGGTGCTCAACCACGTCCGGCCCTGGCTGCCGATCCTGCAGGCGGTCACCGCGAACTCCCCGTTCTCCCGGGGCGAGGACACCGGGTACGCGAGCTGGCGCTCGGTGGAGTGGGAACGCTGGCCGTCGGTCGCGCCCACCCCGTACCTGGAGTCGCACGAGCACTACGAGCGGCTGATCCGTCAGCTCATCGCCAGCGGCGTGATGCTGGACGAGGGGATGCTCTACTGGTACGCCCGCCTGTCCGCCAAGTACCCCACGGTGGAGATCCGCATCGGCGACGTCTGCCCGTCCGTGGACGACGCGGTGCTGGTGGCGGCGCTGGTCCGCGCGCTCGTCGCCACCGCGCTCACCGACATCGCCGCCGGCCGTCCGGCCGTCAACACCGACCACCACCTGCTGGTGGCGGCGCACTGGCGGGCCGCCCACGACGGGCTGGAGGGCGAGGGCGTCGACCTCACCGACGGTGAGCTGCGCCCGGCCTGGGAGCTGCTGGACCGGCTCGTCGACCGGCTGCGCCCGGAACTGGAACGGCACGGCGACCTGGACCGGGTGACCGACCTGCTGGGCGGGCTGCGCCGGCACGGCAGCGGCGCGGCGCGGCAGCGGGCGGTGTTCGCGCGTACCGGCAGCCTCGTCGACGTGGTCGCGGACGTGGCACGGCAGACCCGTGGCTGAGCGGCCGTGCGGCCGCGGCCCGGCGTGACAGGATGGGCGACGTGGCCGAGCGCATGATCGTCATCGGCGGCGACGCCGCCGGCATGTCGGCGGCGTCGCAGGCGCGACGCCGCCGCCGCGACCGCTCCGACCTGGAGATCGTCGCATTCGAGCGAGGACACTTCACCTCCTACTCGGCCTGCGGCATCCCCTATTGGGTGAGCGGCCTGGTGGAGGAACGGGACGAGCTGATCTCCCGTGACCCGCAGACCTTCCGCGACGACTTCGGCATCGAGGTCCGTACCCGGCACGAGGTCACCGCCATCGACCTGGACCGCCGCGAGATCCTCGCGCGGGACCTCGACGGCGGCGGCGAGGTCCGCGCCGGTTTCGACACCCTGGTGTACGCCACCGGCGCGTCCCCCGTGCAGCCGGACTGGGCACGCGACGACGTGTCGGGCGTGTTCGGCGTGCAGACGCTCGACGACGGCGCGGCGCTGATCGGCTGGCTGGAAGGCGAACCCCGGCCCCGGCGCGCGGTCGTTGTCGGCGGCGGCTACGTCGGCGTCGAGATGGCCGAGGCGCTCGTGCAGCGCGGGCTCTCCGTCCAGCTCGTGGAGCAGGCCGACCAGCCGATGTCGACTGTGGACCCGGACATGGGCGAGCTGGTGGCCGACGCGATGCGCGGCACCGGCATCGGTGTCCGTACCGGCCTCACGGTCACCGGCCTCCAGGAGCGGGACGGCCGGATCTCCGCGGTGGTCACCGACGAGGGGCCGATCCCGGCCGACGTCGTGGTGCTGGGTCTCGGCGTACGCCCCAACACCGCGCTCGCGGAGGCCGCCGGCCTGCCGATCGGTCCCTCCGGCGCGGTGCGGACCGACCGCCGGATGCGGGTGCCCGGCGTACCCGGTGTCTGGGCGGCGGGCGACTGCGTGGAGTCGCTGCACCGGGTCAGCGGCATGCCGGTGCACATCCCGCTCGGCACGCACGCCAACAAGCAGGGCCGCGTGGCGGGCATCAACATCGGCGGCGGGTACGCCACCTTCCCCGGCGTCATCGGCACCGCCGTCACCAAGGTGTGCGAGCTGGAGGTGGGCCGCACCGGGCTGCGCGAGCGGGACGCACGGGAGGCCGGCTTCGAGTTCGTGACGGTGCTGGCCCAGTCGACGAACCGGGCCGGCTACTACCCGGGCGCACGGGAGATGACCGTCAAGCTGATCGCCGAGCGGCCGAGCGGGCGGCTGCTCGGGGCGCAGATCGTCGGCTGGTCCGAGGCGGCCAAACGGATCGACGCGCTCGCGGTGGCGCTGTGGAACTGCATGACAGTGGACGAGATGACGGCGCTCGACCTGGGGTACGCGCCGCCGTACGCCCCGGTGTGGGACCCGGTGCTGATCGCCGCCCGCAAGGCCGTCGACGCGCTGGCCGCCGACGGCAGATGAGAAGTGTCGGTGGCCGGCGTTAGCGTGTGCGCGCTGTCGCATTGCCGGTCCGGCACTTCCCCTCGGAGGTAACCCCCCATGTCGCAGGAGACGACCTACCTCGAACTGTCCGAAGTGGACGGTGGAGCGCACAAGTTCTACGAGGTGGTGGTCGACGACACCGCGATGACAGTGCGCTACGGACGGATCGGCGACCAGGGCCAGGTGAAGACCAGCACCTACCCGGACAACGCCCGCGCCCGCGCCGCCGCCGCGAAGAAGATCGGCGAGAAGGTCCGCAAGGGGTACGCCCCGGCGGTGCCGGGCGTACGCCAGAAGCGCACGGTGTCGCGCCGGCAGATCGTCAGCACCCGTTCCACCGCCCGCACCGCCCCGGTCCTGTGGCGGTACGCCTCGGGCGCGCCGGCCTTCGGCATCTTCGTCGACGACAGGCACTGCATGGTCGGCAACGAACACGGGGTGATCACCACGCTCGACCACGACGCCCGGCTGGTCAACCAGGTCCGGCTGCCCGACGGGGTGAAGTGCATCGTCGCCGACGACGCCTGGGTCTACGCCGGCTGCGACGACGGCAACGTCTACGACCTGTCCGGCAAGGTGCCCCGCGCGGCGTACGCGATCGCGCCCGAGATCGACATCTACTGGCTGGACATCCACGACGGCGTGCTGGGCGTGTCCGACCGCGACGGTGGCATCTCGGCGATCGACCACGAGGACGAGTTTCTCTGGCGCCGGCCGGGACGCGGCCGGTCGGCGTGGATGGTGCGCTGCGACGCCGACGCGCTCTACCACGGCCACTCGCAGGGGGTCACCGGCTACGACTGGCGTACCGGGCGCGAGCTGTGGCACACCGGCACCGGCGCGGTGCTGTTCGGCTGGCAGGAGCGGGACGCCGTGTTCGCCGGTACGGGCACCCGCGAGGTGGTGCGCCTGCGTAAGAACGGCCGGGCCGAGCAGGTCTACCGCTGCGACTCGGCGGTCTTCTCCTGCGCCACCGCCGAGGGCGGCCGGTACGTGTTCGCCGGCGACAGCGCCTCCTCGATCTACTGCTTCGACCAGGCCGGCAACCGGCTGTGGAAGCTCGGCACCGGCTGCGGCTCGGCGTACTCGATGCAGTACCACGACAACCGGCTCTACGTGGTCACCACGAGCGGCTACCTGGCCTGCATCGACGCGAGCGAGGCGGCGATCCGGGCGGCCGAGGCGGGCAGCGTGCCCGACGTGGTCGACGTGAAGGCGCCGGCCCGGATGCCCGAGACGGCCGCCTGGACCTCGGTCGAGGTGACCACCGACGCGCGCGACGGCGTGCTGGTGCAGTGCGTCGAGCAGGGCGGCCGGCTGCGCGTGCACGTGCTCGCCGACGGCTACCGGCGGGACTGGTCGGTGCAGTTCCCCAAGGGCATCCGCGAGCCGGGCGCGCGCTACCTGGTCACCGAGGTCCGCGAGTCCGGCCGCGGCGGCTTCTACCGGGCGTACGGGGACATCCGCCGGCTGCGCTGACGCGCACCGGCGAGGCGCAGGGCCGGCCGCACCGGCGAGCGCGAGACCGGCCCGGGGACAGCGGATCGTCGCCCTACCGGTCAGGATGTCCGGATGCGGTGCGACATTCCCGAAGGGCTGCGCTGGGTCGAGCGGACGGAGGCCGGCCGGGCCTGGCTCGCGGAGCTGCCCGGCCGGCTGGCCCACTGCGTCGCGCGGTGGGAGCTGACGGTCGGCCCGCCGTTCGCGTACGCGTTCGCCTCGCTGGCGCTGCCCGCGACGCTTCCGGACGGGACCCGGGCGGTGCTGAAGCTCCAGTACCCGGACGACGACAGCGTCCACGAGGCCACCGCGCTGGCGCACTGGGACGGGCGGGGCGCGATCCGGCTGCTCGCCCACGACCCCGACCGGCGCGCACTGCTCGTCGAGCGGTGCGACCCGGGTACGCCGCTGCACGCGCTGGCGCCCGACGCGGCGCTCGACGTCGCGATCGGGCTGCTGCCGGGGCTCGCGGTGCCGGCCGGCGCGCCGTTCACGCCGCTGGCCGAGGAGGCGGCCGGCTGGGCGGACCGGATGCCCGGCAACTGGCGGCGGGCCGGGCGCCCGTACGAGCGACGGCTGCTCGACACCGCGCTCGGGCTGCTCGCCGACCTGGCGCCGAGTCAGGGTGAGCAGGTGCTGGTCAACCAGGACCTGCACGCGGGAAACATCCTGGCCGCCGGGCGCGAACCGTGGCTGGTGATCGACCCGAAGCCGCTGGTCGGTGAGCGGGAGTTCGCCGTGGTGCCGCTCGTGCGCGGCGCGGAGCTGGATCACTCCCCCGCGGCGGTGCGGCACCGGCTCGACCGGCTCAGCGCCGAGCTGGGCCTGGACCGGGAGCGGGTACGCGGCTGGGCGATCGGCCAGACGGTGGCCTGGAGCATCGGCGGCGACCACGTCTTCCCCGGCAACGTCGAGGCGGCCCGCTGGCTGCTCGACGAGATGTGACAGCGCCGCCGCACCCGGGGCGGGCGCAGCGGCAGGCACGCCGAGGGGTCAGCCCGCCTGGCAGGTGGGGCACCAGTAGAGGTTGCGTCCGGCCAGCGCGCCCCGGCTGACCGGGGTGCCGCAGACGTGGCAGGGGGCGCCGGGGCGGCGGTAGACGTACACCTCGCCGCCGTGCCTGTCGACGCGCGGCGCACGGCCGGTCACCTCCGGCAGGTCGGCGTCGCGCACCGTGTCGATCCGGCCCCGCTCGACCGCGCGGGCCATCAGCATCACCAGGTCCGCCCAGAGCTCGGCCCAGCCGCCCGGCGTCAGCTCCCGGCCGGGCAGCAGCGGCGGCAGCCCGGCCCGGAACAGCGCCTCGGTCACGAAGATCAGGCCGGTGCCGGCCACCACCGACTGGTCGAGCAGCAGCGCGGCCAGCGGGGTGGGGCTGCGGCGGATCCGCGCGTATGCCCGATCCGGGTCGGCGTCGGCGCGCAGCGGGTCCGGCCCGAGGCGGTCGCGCAGCGCCGCCACCTCGGGCGGGGTCAGCAGCTCGCATGCGGTCGGGCCGCGCAGCTCCAGCCAGTGCCGGTCGCTGTGCAGACGCAACCGCACCTGCCCGACCGGGGCCGGCGGCTCCCCCGGCCCGTCGGCGAACTTCCCGTACAGACCCAGGTGTACGTGCAGCGTCAGCTCGCCCGCGTAGTGGTGCAGCAGATGCTTGCCGCACGCCTCGGTGCCGTCCAGGACGGTGCCGCTCAGGCGGGCCGCACCCTCGGCGAAGCGGCCCTGCGGGCTGTCGGCGTGCACCTTGTCGCCCGCGAACAGCTCGGCGTGCCGGGCGGCGAGGCGGTGGATGGTGTGTCCCTCTGGCACAACGACCAAGCGTAGCCAGCGGATCGGGCCGCCGGCGACGTCGGGTCCTGGGACGCCATTGAATCGACGGTCGTCGACTGAAAGACTGGCGGCGGCAGCGCTCGGGAGCCAGTGCGAGCAGCTCGATCTCGCCGGAGGGACAAGCGCGGGGTGATGCGCCACCCCGGTGCCGGGCAGTCCTCTCCGGCGCTCCGCCGTGCCGCCGCGGCGGCGACATCGCGGTCCACCACCACTCCGGCGCCGACCGCCCCCGGCGCCCCCAGCTCGGGAGAGACAGATGCTCCGTACGCTCGGCGCGGCACTGGCCGCCGCCCTCGCCCTGACCGGCCTGGCCGCCTCGGCCGGCGCCGACAGGTCGCCCGCCACCACGGCGATGACGCCCGCCACCGCGGCGACGCCCACCCCGACGCCCACGTTCGCGTGCCCGCCGGCGCTGCCGGTCACCGGCCAGGTGACGGGCGCCACCACCACCAGCCTCACCATCACCTACTGGATGGTGCTCAGCCCGCCCTGCGGTTACGACCCGCCGCTGCTCATCAGCCTCTTCACCAGCCGCGAGGACGCCACCGCGTGGCGCGATCCGGTGGCCGAGGCCGTCACCGGGCCGGAACGATCCGGCACGGTGACCATCGGCGGCCTGGCCCCTGGTAGCGAGTACTGGTTCCGGTTCGGCGACACCAAGGGCACGCGGGATCCGTACGTGATCGGTGGACCGGCGCGCACGCTGTCGCTCTGCTCCGCGACCGCCACTGTCGACAGCAGGTGGGGCGGCGGCTTCGTCGCCACGGTGACTGTGCGCAACGGCGGCACCGAGCCGGTCCCGGGCTGGCTCGTCTCGTGGCGGTGGCCCGGTGACGAGCGCATCCAGTCGGTCTGGGGCGGGGTGGCCGAGGGCTCCGGCCAGGACGCCGCGGTCCGCAACGCCTCCTGGAACGGGACGCTGGCACCCGGCGCGTCGACGACGTTCGGCCTGCTCGTGGCGAGCAGCGCGACGCCCGCCGCGATCACGCCGGCCTGCGGGCGATGACCGGCATGCGGTGGACGGCACGGCACGGCGGTGCCGGCCGCCTCCTGGCGGCAGGGCTGGCGCTCGCCGTGGCCGTCGCGGCGACGGTGGTTGGCCCGGCGGCGGGTGCGCTGGCGGCCCCGGTGACCGTCCCGAACGGCACCCAGTTCACCGACACCAGCGGCGCCGTGGTGCACGCCCACGGCGGCGGTGTGCTCAAGGTCGGCGACTACTACTACTGGTTCGGCGAGAACCGCAACCGGACAACACGTTCCGGGCGGTGTCCGTCTACCGCTCGACGGACCTGCGCACCTGGGAGTTCCGCAACCACGTGCTCACCCAGTCGTCGGCCGCGGAGCTGCGGGTCGCCAACATCGAGCGGCCGAAGGTCGTCTACAACGCGGGCACCGGCCGGTTCGTGATGTGGATGCACAAGGAGAACGGGTCCGACTACAACGAGGCGCGGGCCGCCGTCGCCTCGTCGGCCACCGTGGACGGGAACTACACGTACCACGGCAGCTTCCGGCCGCTCGGGCAGCACATGTCCCGCGACATCACGCTCTACAACGACAACGGCACCGCGTACATGATCTCGGCGGCCGACGACAACTACGACCTGAACATCTACCGGCTCACCTCGGACTACCTCAACGTGGCCGCCCTGGTGGGCAACTTCTGGGACGGCGCGCACCGCGAGGCACCGGCGATGTTCAAGCGGGGCTCGACGTATTTCCTGCTGACCTCGGGGGCGACGGGCTGGAGCCCGAACCAGGCCCGGTACGCCACCGCGCCGAGCATCTCGGGACCGTGGAGCGGCTGGACCGACGTGGGCAACGGCACCACGTTCAACTCCCAGCCGGCCTTCGTGCTGCCGATCCAGGGCACGTCCGGCACCAGCTACCTCTATCTGGGTGACAGGTGGGCGGGCGCCTGGGGCGGCCCGGCCAACGACTCCCAGTACGTGTGGCTGCCGATCGCCTTCCCGACCGCCACCAGCATGAGCCTGACCTGGTATCCGTCCGTCACCGTCGACACGGCGGCGGGCACCGTCACCGGCAACTCGCCGACCTACCACCGCGTCACCGCCCGGCACAGCGGCCGGGTGCTCGACGTGATCAACGGCTCCACGGCCAACAACGCCGAGGTCAAGCAGTGGGGCTGGAACGGCGGCGGCAACCAGAGGTGGGAGTTCCAGGACGCCGGTGGCGGCTGGTTCCGCCTCGTCAACGCGGCGAGCGGCAAGTGTCTCGACGTCGCCAATGCGTCCACCGCCGACGGCGCCAACATCATCCAGTACACCTGCGGCAGCGGCGCCAACCAGCAGTGGCAGTGGGCCGCGCTCGGCGGCTGGTTCCAGTTGCGGGCCCGGCACAGCGGCAAGTGCCTGGACGTGGTGAACGCCGGCACCGGCGACGGCGCGGACGTCCAGCAGTACGCCTGCGGTGCGGGCACCAACCAGCAGTGGTCACGCACGGTGTCCTGACCGTGCGGCGCGCCTGAGTGTGCGGAGCCGACCCAGGGGTGTCGATTTCGGCACACCTGGGTACTTCCTGCATGTCATGCGCGGCCTCCGCGCCTGGATCAGGAGGTGCCATCGTGAAGATCTTGTCCCGCCGGAACGCTCCGGCGACCAGTACCGATACCAACGGCGACGGCGTGGTCGACGAGCGCGACCGGACCGCCGAGCAGCCGGCCGACCGGCCCGTGGTCACCGACCGCGACGAGGAGCGGACCACGTACCGCAGCGCCGCCACCGCTACCGACGACGAGCGCGCCCGGGACGCGGCGACCGACCGGGACGCACGCGAGCTCGGTGCGGCCACGGCCACCGACGGCCGGACGGCGACGACGGCCACCGACGGCCGGATCGCGGCGGCCGACGACGAGCGGGACGCGGAGGCC
>NZ_JBXUOV010000209.1:0-9206 GCF_057196585.1 Micromonospora sp. ATLC20 | reverse complement strand
GGCTGGCCCCGCTGGCCGACCTGGTCCGGGCCGCCGTCGGCCTGCCCGGCGACGCGGCCACCGCGGTCACCCGGCCGGCCGTCGAGGAGCGGCTGCGCCGCCTCGGCCAGCGCCTGTCCCGGCTCCCCGGCGACCCGCCGCCGATCGCCGTGGACCAGCTCCTGGCCCTGCTCGGGTACGCCGAACTCCCGCCCGCCACCGAGAACGGCGAGTGGAACGCGGCCGGACCCCCGCCCGACGACGAGGCGGTGCCCACCGCCGTGGCGGACCTGCTCAGCGCGCTCGCCGGTGAGGCGCCGCTGGTGATCGTCGTGGACGACCTGCACGACGCCACCGCCGAGACGCTCAAGGCGCTCGCGCTGACCCTCAACCGGCTCAGCGGGCCGGTGCTGGTGCTGCTGCTCGGCCGCCCCGAGCTGGTACGGACCGCCGGCGCGCTGACCCGCGTCGCGGACGCCGAGGTGCACGCGCTGCCGCCGCTGCGCGGCGCGGACGCGTCCCGGCTGCTCACCAGCTACCTGTCCGGTGGCCGGATGCCCCAGACCGACGCGGACCGGCTGCTCGCCACCGCTCAGGGCAACCCGTTCTACCTGGCCGAACTGGTCACGCTGCTGATGGAGCGCGGTGCGCTCACCGCCGGGCCGGGGCGGGGCTCCGACGTCGGCTGGCGGCTCGCCCCCGGCTCGCTCGGCAGCCGGCTGCTCTCCCGGGACCTGGCCGCGGTGCTCGCCGCGCGTATCGACGCGCTGCCGCCCAATGCCCGCTCGGCGCTGCGCGACGCCGCGGTGGTGGGCGACACCGTACCGGCGGGCGCGCTGGAGGCGCTGCGGGAACAGCGGGTCGGGCAGGACGGGCGGCCCGCCGCGGTGGCCGCCGTCGAGCTGGACCGGGCCGTGGAGGAACTGCTGCAACGGCGCATGCTGCACCGCACCCGCAGCGGGTTCGCCTTCGCCACCCCGTTGATGCGGGAGGCCGCGTACGCCGGGGTGAGCAAGGCCGAACTGGCCGAGCGGCACGCGGCGCTGGCCCGCTGGGCCGCGCCGGAGAGTGTCGACGAGACCGGCGGCGCACCCGGGGGCGCGTTCACCGAGGCCGCCCGGGACGACTTCGTCGCCGAGCACGTGGAGCGGGCCACAGCGCTCGCCGACGCGGTCAAGCTGCGCCCGGACGCGCCGGCCCGGGCGGTCACCCCGCTGGGCGTGGCCGCGCTGGGCCGGGCCGCCCGCCGGTCGCTGCGGTCGGGGGAGCCGGCTCTCGCCGTCGAGTACGCCGAACGCGCGGCCGAGCTGGCCCGCGACGGGGTGCCCGCGGCTGACCGGGTGGTGCACGCCCGGGCGCTGCTCCAGGTCGGCCGCCCGGCCGACGCGCTGGCGTTCGCCGAGAAGATCGCCGCGAACACCGGCGACCCGGCCACCCGTACCGCCGCGTTGCTGCTCGCCGGGCAGGCCCAGCAGACCCTCGGTGACGCCGAGCGGGCCGAGTGCAACTGGCAGGAGGCGTTGCAGGTGGCGACCGACGCCGACCTGCCCACGCTGCGGGCCTCGGCGATGCGGCGGCTCGGCATGGCCGACTTCATCGCCGGCCGGCTCGGGCAGGCGAGCAGCCGGCTGGCCGCGTCCTACCAGGTCAGTCTCGCCGCGCGGGATCCCCGCGGGCAGGCGTGGTCGTTGCAGAACCTGGCCTGGGTGACCACCACCCGGGGCGACTTCGCCGGCACGGACGCGGTGCTCGGCCGCGCCGCCCGGCTCTTCGCCGAGCTGAAGGACCCGTACGGGCGGGCCTGGCTGCGCGGCACCACCGCGTTCGCCCGGCTGCTCGCGGGCCGGCTGCGAGAGGCGTGCCGGATGGCGCGGGTGTTCCTGCCGTTCGGGGAGCGGGTCGGCGAGGCGTGGGCGGTAGGGACGCTGCGCGCGGTCGAGGCGTACGCCACCGCCGAGCTGGGCGACCTGGCCGAGGCGGACCGGGCGGCGCGGCGTGCGTACCGGGACTTCGCCGAGGTGGGCGACGACTGGGGGCAGGGCTTCGCGCTCGTGGTGCGCGGAGTGGTGGCGCGCGGGCTGGGCGAGCCGGAACACGCGGCCGACCTGTTCACCGACGCGCTCGAGTACGCCGACCGCACCACCCACCCGCTGCTCACCGGCATGGCCGGGACGCTGCGCGGCTTCGTGGCGCTGGACATGGGCGACCACGAGACCGCCGAGCGGGAGGCACGGTCGGTGCTGACCCGGGTGGAGCCGCACAACCCGCAGGCGCCGGCCCAGGTCGCGCCCCGGGTGCTGCTCGCCATGGCCCGCCTCGCGGCCGGTGATCCGGGGACCGCCGTGGGGCTGCTCGCCCCGGTCGCCACCGGCGCGGCGAACGCGCCCTCGCTGTTGTTCTCCCGGCGGCAGACGATGGCCCGGTACGCCGCCGCGCTGCTCGCCCACGGCCAGCGCGAACAGGCGCTCGACTGGGCGCAGCGGTCCATCACCGCCCCAGCGGAGGACGTCCGCAGCCAGGTGGTGGCGCTGCTCGTGCTGGCCGAGGCGCTTGACGCCTGCGGTCGGCGGGCCGAGGCGCTGACGCACGCGGAGGAGGCGGTACGCCTCGCGTACGCCACCGAGCAGCGCAGTGAGCGGATCGTCGCGGACGCGTTGCGGGTGCGCCTCTCCGGGGGCTGATCGCCCGTGTTCTGACGGTTCCGGGGATGTGTTCGTCGGTGGAGCCGGTTAGCGTGGGGCGGCCACAGTCGTGGATCGACTGTGACCTCCCGGTGCGCGCCTGCGTCACCGGCAGATCACGCTGGGGAGGAACGATGAGGCTGCCGCGCTCGGGCGCCGGCTGGACGATCGCGGTCTTCGGGCTCCTCGCGCTGCTGCTCGGCGCGCTCGGTCTGATCTGGCCGGAGACGCAGCTGCGCCTGCTCGGCTTCGAGGTGCCGGCCGAGCGCGCTCCGGGCGACTACACCGGCACGTTCCTCACCGCGTCCTCGATGGCCTCGTTCAACATGGGGGTCTACTACCTGCTCGCCGTCGCCACCGAGTGGCGGCCGTTCTACCGGTTCACCGTGTGGTTCCGCCTGGTCACCTTCACCGTGTTCACCATCGCGGTGCTCTCCGACGTCGCGCCGGACCGCTTCTTCGCGGTCGCCGCGTGGGAGGGCCTGGGCGCGCTCGCCACGGCAGCCGGCCTGTGGTGGGACGCCCGCCGGGCGGCTCCCGCCGGTGCCGTGTCCGCGCCGGAGCCGGCGCCGGCCACCGACGCGGCGCGCTGACGGGTCCGGATCGTTGGGTATTTTCGAGTCGTGACCGAGACCCCGCCCGGCGCCCTGCGGCTGCCCATCGTGCCCGGTCTGACCGATCTGCAGGTGTTCGCCCGGGGCGGCTACGCCACCATCTACCGGGCCACCCAGATCTCGGTGGGACGCGAGGTCGCGGTCAAGATCGAGAACCGCACACTGGACAGCGAACGCGACCAGGCCCGCTTCCTGCGCGAGGCCCGTGCCGCCGGGCGGATGTCGTCGCACCCGCACGTCGTCGACCTGTTCGACGTCGGGGTCACCGTCGACCAGCACCCCTACCTCATCATGGAGCTGTGCGACGGCTCGTACGCCGAGCGGATGCGCACCTCCCCGCTGGGTCCGGCGGAGACCCGCGACCTCGGCGTGAAGATCGCCGACGCGCTGGCGCACTCGCACGCGGCGGGCGTCCTGCACCGCGACGTCAAGCCGGCGAACATCCTGCACTCCGAGTTCAACTCGGCGGTCCTGGCCGACTTCGGCCTGGCGGTGCTCGCCGAGTTCCGCGACTCCTCGGTGATGCTGGAGGCGCTCACCCCGGCGTACGCGCCGCCGGAGACGTTCAACCACAGCCCGCCCACGCCCGCCGTCGACGTCTACTCGCTGTGCGCCACGCTCTACGCGCTGATGTACGGCCGTCCGCCGCGCTGGCACTCCGAACGCAACCCGAGCCTGGTGACCGTGCTGGAGATGTTCCAGCAGCCGATCCCGGGTCTGCCCGGCGTGCCCGGCGAGCTGATCGACGTACTCCGGCTGGGCATGTCGAACGACCCGGGCGCGCGGCCCTCGGCGGTCGAGCTGCGCGGCCTGCTCGCCTCGCTGCCGCTCGACGGCGCCCCGGCGACCGGCGGCCTGTACGACGGCGGCACCGGCGACCGGTTCCACCGCACCGGCGGCCCGAACCCGCGACCGCCCGCGGACGACGACCACCCGACGGTGGCCTCGCGTGGCCGGCGCTGGCCCAAGCGCTGGTTCCTCGGCGGTGCCGGCGTGCTGGCGCTTGCGGCTTCGGCCGGCGGTGGCTGGGTCGCCGGCGGCCACGCTCCGGCTGCCCTGCCGACGCCGGCGGCCAGCGGGGTGGCCGGGGTGGCGCCGGTGCCGGGTTGCGCGTCCGCCGACGTCCGGCTGCCCGCCGGGGCGCGCTGCGCGACGGAACTGGAGTGCTTCGGTCCGGTACGGCTGCGCCGCGACCGGGCCGAGGCGAGCCGGGTGCCGTGCGACGGCCAGCACACGTGGGAGACCTACGCCGCCGGTGACCTGCCGGCCGCGCTCGCCGGGGCCCGGCACGAGACGGTCGCGGCCGACCCGGCCGTCGGCAGGGTGTGCAACGCCGACACGTTCCGGCTGGTCAGCGGCGGCAAGTCGGCGAGCGGGTGGAACCTGGAGGTGCTGCCGCCAGAGGCCGAGGCGGACCGCACCTACCGCTGTCTGGCCGGCCGGGGCGTCAACGCGCTCGCCGGTCCCACGCTCACCGGTCGCTGAGCCCGTTCACGGTCCGGCCCTGCCGCACCGATCGCGGATCGAGCGTCTCCAGCGTGTCCGCGTCCACCGCCGTCGGCGCCCGCATGCCGCGTACCACGCGCGGGTCCAGCGTCTCCAGCGTGTCCGCGTCGATCGGCTGACCCGCCGGGGTGCGCAGGTTCCGCACCGCGCGCGGGTCGATCGCCTCCAGCGTGTCGGCGTCCACTCCGTACCCCTGGTGGGGGACCGGCCAGGTCTCGGCCTGCGGGGTGGGCCCGCCGGTGCCGCCGGGCTGGCGCGCGGCGGTGATCGTCACTCCCGTGATCATGGCGAGCAGCACGCAGACCAGGGCCAGTACGACCGACAGGATGCCGGGCGGACGCCACACGGCGAGGGTCACCACCGCCGCCACCGTCGCCAGGGACGCGACGACGGCCTTCGCCCGCGCATCGGGCTTCGGGAACGATCTCACCCGACAAGCATGGCCCAGCGCGTCCACCTGTCAACCGGCGGGATGAGACGGCTTCCCGTCACCGTCGCTCCACTTCGGAGTCGCAGGTAGCGACGATCGAGAAAGAATCGTTACATCATCTGGTCGTTTGCCGTATCGGTCCACGTTTGGGGGTCACTAACGTGGGCGTCGATCCCTACAGTGACGGGGGTCGAGGTCTCCTCGACGGAACTGTTCCCCGACGGAAGGCAGCCTCATGCCCCGTGCAATCCGATCCCTGGCCGCAACCGGGATCGCCGGCGTCCTCCTCGCCGGACCGGCCGTCGCGCCCGCCGCGGCGGCGACTCCGCAACCACCCGCGCACGACAGGACCACCGCCGCCGAGGCGCGCCGGGTGGACCGCGTGCCGACGCCGAAGCTCGACTGGTACGCGTGCTACGACTACGCCGAGTGCGCCACGGTCCGGCTCCCGCTGGACTACGACAACCCGAAGGGCGCCACCACCGAGGTCGCACTGCTCCGGGTCAAGGCCCGCGACCAGCAGCGCAAGGTCGGCAGCCTCTTCCTCAACCCGGGTGGCCCGGGTGGCTCCGGCACGAGCATCGCGCTCGCCGCGCCCTACTTCCTCGGCGACGACCTGCTCGACCGCTTCGACATCGTCGGCGTCGACCCGCGCGGCGTCGAGGCCAGCGAGAACATCAAGTGCTTCCGCTCGGTGAAGGACCAGACCCGGGCGTACGCCGGGCTGAACGTCGCGTTCCCGTGGACCAAGGCGGAGGAGAAGGCGTACGTCACCGCGTCCAAGGCGGTCGGCAAGGCGTGCTCCACCACCGGCAAGCCGCTCACCGGCGCGGCGTCCACCGCCGAGGTGGCCCGCGACATGGACGTGCTGCGCCGGGCCGTCGGCGACAAGTTGCTCAGTTACCTCGGGTTCAGCTACGGCACCGCGCTGGGCCAGTACTACGCCAACATGTTCCCGGACCGCTTCCGCGCGCTCGTCGTCGACGGCGTGCTCGACCCGAACGCCTGGGTCGGCCAGGGCAGCGCCCGCAACCAGCTCCAGGAGACGCGGCTGCGCAGCGCCGACGGCGCGTACCGGGCGCTGCGGGAGATCCTCGTCCGGTGCGGCAAGGCCGGCGCCGAGAAGTGCGAACTCGCCGCCACCGGCAACCCGCTGGCCGCGTACGACACGGTGGCGAAGCGACTCCGCAAGAAGCCCGTGGTGATCGAGGACTCGGACTTCGGCTCCTTCACCGTCAGCTACGCCGACTTCGTCGGTGCCACGCTCGGCGCGCTGTACGACCCGTACGGCTGGCAGTCGGTCGTCGACATCACCGTGCAGCTCCTGGCCGCCACCGATCCGGCTGCCGGCACGGCCGCTGCCGCGCCGGCCCGCAAGGCGCTCGCCGCCCGTGCCGCGCAGGCGCGGCAACAGCGGGGGTACGACTTCCCGTACGACAACGGGCTGGAGACGTTCCTGACCGTCGACTGCACCGACGCGTACCACCCGAAGAGCGCCGACGCCTGGCCGGCGCTGTCGGCGAAGGAGGACAAGCGGGCGCCGTACTTCGGGCGCGCGTGGGCTTGGGGCACCTCGCCCTGTGCCCGCAACACCTGGACGGTGCGGGACGAGGACGCCTGGACCGGGCCGTTCAACCGGGTCACCGCCGCTCCGGTGCTCGTGGTCGGCAACTACTGGGACCCGGCGACCAACTACCAGGGTGCGGTCAGCTCGGCCAAGCTGCTGCCGAACAGCCGCCTGCTGAGCAGCGACAGCTGGGGCCACACCGCATACGGCACCTCGGCGTGCGCGACCGGCCGGATCGACGCGTACCTGCTGACCGGCAAGCTGCCGGCCAAGGGCACGCTCTGCGTCGGTGACGCGCAGCCGTTCCAGGAGGACGCGGCGGCCGGCCGGGCGGACGCGTCGAAGAGCGAACTGGCCCGGGCGGGCGAGCCGCGCCGGGGCGAGCCGAAGCGGCTGCCGCCGGTGGCGACGCCGCGTCCGGCGGTCGGCACGCTGACCGTCCGCTGACGGACCCCCGGGGTACGGCGGGTGATCGGGCACCCGCCGTACCCCGGGCCGCAGGCGCGTAGCCGACTGGTCCGGCCGCTCGCGTCGATCACCGAGCGGCGGTGCTGGCCATGCTGGTCTGGGCCGCGTTGACCGCCCCGCCCCGGCCGGGTGGAACGTCATGGGTGTCTCGGAGGCGTTTTGACACCTATGACGTTCCACTCACCGCAGGCGCTGGTCAGTAGGACTTGTCCTGGCCGAGGACGTGCTGGGCGACGAAGTTGAGGATCATCTCCCGGCTGACCGGGGCGATCCGGCCCGCGCGTACCGCGCCGAGCAGCGTCGCCACGCCGTACTCGGTGGTCATGCCGGCCCCGCCGAGCGCCTGGACGGCGGTGTCGACGGCGAGCGCGGCGGCCTCGCCCGCCGCGTACTTGGCCATGTTGCCGGAGATGCCGGCCTCCAGGTCGCGGCCCGCGTCGTAGAGCGTGGCCGCCTTGTGGATCATCAGCCGGGCCAGCTCGACCTGCACTGCGGCGTGCGCCAGCGGGTGCGACACCCCCTGGTGCGAGCCGATCGAACGCCCGCCCCACACCTTGCGGGTGGACGTGTAGTCGCTGGCCTTCTCGATCGCGTACCGGCCGGTGCCGGCGCCCATCGCGGCGACGGTGATGCGCTCCGGGTTGAGCCCGGCGAACAGCGCGGGCAGCCCGGCGTCGAGCGACTCGCCGACGAGCGCGTCGGCGGGCAGCCGGACGTCGTCGAGGAAGAGCAGGAACTGGTTCTCCGGCGACAGGATCTCCATGTCCAGCTTGGACTTCTCCAGGCCGGGCGCGTCGGTCGGCACGATGAACAGCGCCGGCTTCAGCTTCCCGGTGGACGCGTCCTCGGTACGTGCCACCACGAGCACGTGGCCGGCCTCGTCCACCCCGGAGATGTAGATCTTCCGGCCGCTGAGCAGCCAGTCGTCGCCGTCGCGCCGGGCCACGGTGGCGAGGCGGTGGAAGTTCGAACCGGCGTCCGGCTCGGTGATCGCGAAGACGATCTTCTGGGAGCCGTCGGCGAGGCCGGGGAGGTGCTTCTTGCGCTGCTCCTCCGTACCGTGCTTGTTGATGATCGTGGCCGCGATGGCGGGGGAGACCACCAGGAGCAGCAGCGGGCAGCCGGTCGCGGCCAGCTCCTCGCACACCAGCGCCAGCTCGGTGATGCCGCCGCCCCCGCCGCCGTACTCGGTGGGGATGTTCACGCCCAGGTAGCCGAGCCGGCCGGCCTCGTGCCACAGCTCGTCGGTGTGCCCGCCGGACTTGGCCTTCTCGACGAAGTAGGAGTGGCCGTACTTGCGGCCCAACGCCCGTACGGCGTCGCGGAGCTGGTCCTGCTCGGGGGTCAGGTCGAAGTTCACTGCGGGTCCTCCTCGGGGTCCACCACGGCAAGTACGGCACCCGTCTCGACCTGGCCGCCGGCCGGCACCGGCAGCTCCGTCACCACGCCGTCGGCGGGGGCGAGCACGGGATGTTCGAGCTTCATCGCTTCCAGCGTCAGCAGCAGGTCACCGGCGGCGACCCGCTGACCGACCTCGACGTGCACCCGGGTCACCGCGCCGGGCAGCGGCGCGAGCAGCGACCCGGCCGCCAGCTCCGCGGTGGGCAGGGGCAGGCGGGGCAGCTCGGTGAGGCTCGCCGCCCCGTCCGGGCCGTCCACGAAGACCGACGACCCCGCCCGGTGTATGCGGAACGCCCGCCGCACCCCGTCCACGTCGAGCACCACCCGGTCCGGGGTGGCGTCGACGACCGTCACGGCCGGGGTGGCGTCGGACGACGACACCGACCATTCGGCGAGCCCGCCGGTGCGGTCGAGCCGGTACCGGACCTCGAGCTCCTCGTCGCCCGGGCCGGTGAAGCGGGTGACCTGCGGGAAGGACGGCACGTTGCGCCAACCCGACGGCAGCCCGGCCAGCACCGGGGCGGCGGCCCGGCGCGCGGCGGCCCCGGCCAGCGCGGCGG
>NZ_JBXUOV010000208.1:0-9208 GCF_057196585.1 Micromonospora sp. ATLC20 | reverse complement strand
GAGCCGCCGTGGCCGGGCCGGATCCCGCCACCGTCACCGGCCGTGGTCCTGCCCGCCCCGCTGCCGGCTGACGTGCGTGACGCGGCCGGGGAGCCGGTCGTGGTGAGCGCGCGGCTGGCGGTCAGCGCGGCGCCGGCCCGGCTCACCGTCGGCGACGGCCGCCCGGCCGAGATCACCGGCTGGACCGGTCCGTGGCCGGTGGACGAGCGCTGGTGGGCGCCGGCCGAGGCGCGCCGCCGGGCCCGGTTCCAGGTGAGCCTGGCCGACGGTGCCGCCCTGCTGCTCGCGGTCGAGGGCGGGCAGTGGCTGGTGGAGGCGATCTATGACTGAGCGCCGGGGAAGATCTTGGAATGAACCCGCCCCAGGGGCCGTTTCGTACCAACATCTCGGGCGGTCGGGTGCAGGGCGAGGCGGGCGCGGGTGAGCTTCCACAACCCGAAGATGCCCTGGTCGAAGCTGGAGCAGGTGCTCTCCGGCCGGGGCGGGGGTGAGCGGCACCTGCACGTGGTCGACCCGCTCGCGGTCGACGCCGACGGCGGCGACTCACCGGCCTGGAGCCGCAAGCGCCAGGAATACCGGCCGCCGGAGCTGGCCCGCCCGGACGGCGTGGTGCCCTACGCGGAGCTGCACGCGCACTCCAACTTCAGCTTCCTCGACGGGGCCAGCCACCCGGAGGAACTGGCCGAGGAAGCGGCCCGGCTCGGGCTGACCGCGCTCGCCGTCACCGACCACGACGGCTTCTACGGCGTGGTGCGCTTCGCCGAGGCGGCCCGCGCGCTGCGGCTGCCGACGATCTTCGGCGCGGAGCTGTCCCTCGGGCTGCCCGGCCCGCAGAACGGCGAGCCCGACCCGCTCGGCCGGCACCTGCTGGTGCTCGCGCACGGCCACGAGGGGTACGCGCGCCTGGCCGCCACCATCTCCCGGGCCCAGCTGCGCGGCGGGGAGAAGGGCCGCCCGGTCTACGGCGAGCTGGAGGAGATCGCCGCCGAGCTGCGGGACCACGTGCTGGTGCTGACCGGCTGCCGCAAGGGGCACGTGCCGGCGGCGCTGCTCACCGAGGGCGTCGACGCGGCCGCCCGGGAACTGGACCGGCTCACCGCGCTGTTCGGCGCGGAGACGGTGGCGGTGGAGCTGACCGACCACGGCCACCCGGTCGACGCCGACCGCAACGACGCGCTCGCCGACCTGGCCGCCGCGGCCGGGCTGCCCACCGTCGCCACGAACAACGTGCACTACGCCACCCCGGGACGGCGTCGGCTGGCCACCACAGTCGCCGCGGTCCGGGCCCGGCGCAGCCTCGACGAGATCGACGGCTGGCTGCCCGCCGCGGCCACCGCCCACCTGCGCAGCGGCGCGGAGATGGCGGCGCGGTTCGCCGCGTACCCGGGCGCTGTGGCACGGGCCGCCGAGTACGGCGCGGAACTCGCCTTCGACCTTCAGCTCGTGGCGCCGCAGCTGCCCGCGTACCCGGTGCCGCCCGGGCACACCGAGATGAGCTGGCTGCGCCGGCTGACCATGGACGGCGCCCGCGAGCGCTACGGCCCGCCCGAGGCGCACCCGGAGGCGTACGCGCAGCTGGAACACGAGCTGCGGATGATCGAAGACCTCGGTTTCCCCGGCTACTTCCTGGTGGTCTACGACATCGTCGCGTTCTGCCGCGCGCAGGACATCTACTGCCAGGGCCGGGGATCGGCGGCCAACTCGGCGGTCTGCTACGCGCTGCGCATCACCAACGTGGACGCGGTCCGGCACCGGCTGCTGTTCGAACGGTTCCTCGCCCCGGAACGCGACGGCCCGCCCGACATCGACGTGGACATCGAGTCCGACCGCCGGGAGGAGGTGATCCAGCACGTCTACGCCCGCTACGGCCGGGAGCACACCGCCCAGGTCGCCAACGTCATCTCGTACCGGCCCCGGTCGGCGGTGCGGGACGTGGCGAAGGCGTTCGGCTTCTCGCCCGGGCAGCAGGACGCCTGGAGCAAGCAGATCGACAGGTGGGGCTCGGTCGCCGCGGTCGACGTGGCGGACATCCCCGAGCAGGTGGTCGCGTACGCCGACGAGCTGCAGACCTTCCCCCGGCACCTGGGCATCCACTCCGGCGGCATGGTGATCTGCGACCGGCCGGTGATCGAGGTGTGCCCGGTGGAGTGGGGCCGGACGCCCGGCCGCAGCGTGCTCCAGTGGGACAAGGACGACTGCGCCGCCGTCGGCCTGGTCAAGTTCGACCTGCTCGGTCTCGGCATGCTCTCGGCGCTGCACTACGGCTACGACCTGATCGGCTCCCGGCTCGACCTGGGCGACATGACGCTGGACGACCCCGAGGTCTACGACATGCTCTGCCGGGCCGACTCGGTGGGGGTGTTCCAGGTGGAGAGCCGCGCCCAGATGGCCACGCTGCCCCGGCTCAAGCCGCGCGAGTTCTACGACCTGGTGGTGGAGGTGGCGCTGATCCGGCCCGGCCCGATCCAGGGCGGCTCGGTGCACCCGTACATCAGGCGCAAGAACGGCCAGGAGCCGGTCACGTACGCGCACCCGCTGATGCGCAACGCGCTGGAGAAGACGCTCGGCGTACCGCTGTTCCAGGAGCAGCTCATGCAGCTCGCCATCGACCTGGCCGGGTTCGACGCGGCCGGCGCCGACCAGCTGCGCCGGGCCATGGGGGCGAAGCGGTCGGTGGAGCGGATGGCGCAGATCGCCGACCGGCTCTACGCCGGGATGGCCGAGCGGGGCATCAGCGGCGAACTGGCCGACGACGTGTACCGCAAGCTCACCGCGTTCGCCAGCTACGGCTTCCCGGAGAGCCACGCGATGAGCTTCGCCTACCTGGTGTACGCCAGCTCGTGGCTCAAGCGCTACCACCCGGGCCCGTTCCTGGCCGCGCTGCTGAACGCCCAGCCGATGGGCTTCTACTCGCCGCAGACGCTCACCGACGACGCCCGCCGGCACGGCGTCGAGGTGCGCCGGCCGGACATCAACGCCAGCGGCGCCAAGGCGGTGCTGGAGTCCACCCCGGAGACCCGGTGGGGCAGCGTGCCGGGCGAGCCGCCGCACGCCTGGGGACTGGGCGGCCCGGCGGTACGGCTCGGGCTGGGCAGCGTCCGTACCCTCGGCGAGGACGTGGCCGAGCGGATCGAGGCGGAACGCGCCGCGCACGGGCCGTACCGGGACATGCCGGACCTGGCCCGCCGCGTCGGTCTCACCGCCGCGCAGCTGGAGGCGCTGGCCACCGCCGACGCGTTCGCCTGTTTCGGGCTGACCCGGCGGCAGGCCCTCTGGGCCGCCGGCGCGGCGGCCCAGGACCGGCCCGGCCGGCTACCGGGCACGGTGACCGGCGCGGACCCGCCCACCCTGCCCGGCATGGCCGCGGTGGACCGCCTGGTCGCCGACGTCTGGGCCACCGGCCTGTCCCCGGAGAGCCACCCGGCCCGGTTCATCCGGGACCGCCTCGACGAACTGGGTGCGGTGCCGATCGCCCGCCTCGGCCAGGTGCCACCCGGGCAGCGGATCCGGGTCGGCGGGATCGTCACCCACCGGCAGCGCCCGGCGACCGCCGGCGGCGTCACGTTCCTCAACCTGGAGGACGAGACCGGGATGCTCAATGTCACTTGCTCCCCGGGGTTGTGGCAGAGATACCGTCGAGTCGCCCGCACCAGTGGAGCACTCGTGGTGCGGGGCCGGCTGCAGCGGCACGAGGGCGTCACGAACCTCACCGCGGACCGGCTGGACGCGATCGAGCCCCCCGTCACACCGGCATCCAGGGATTTCCGTTGATGGAGTGATCCACATTACGGTTTCTCCGAGCCGGAGGCGGGAGACTCCCGACGCGGGTGGGCAGAGTGGCCCACCCGGGGTATGGGGGATGAACCGATGACCTTTCACCGCACTAACGCCGGTGGCGTGGCGAACGCCCGACGGACCCGCCTCGGCGCCGACTGGGCACCCACCCACGAGGCCGAGCCGCGGGAATACCAGGTGACCGACGGCCCGGTGGCCAACCACCAGCGTTCCCGCGCCGAGGACGACCCCGCCGGCGGCGGCGAGTCCTGAACCCGGGCCGGGGGGTGACTAGGCTCGGCGCGTGGAGCAGATCCGAACCCTCACCCCCCGCACCGCCGTCATCTGGTCGGTGCTCCGGGCCGAGCTGGACCGGCGGGCCGGCGAACGACTCTCCGTGCTCGACGTCGGCGGCGGGACCGGCGGCTTCGCCGTCCCGCTCGCCGAGGCCGGTCACCGGGTCACAGTGGTCGACGCCAGCCCCGACGCGCTCGCCGCGCTGACCCGCCGGGCCGCCGAGGCCGGGGTCGCCGACCGGGTACGCGCGACGCAGGGCGACGCCGACGCGCTCACCGGACTCGTCGAACCGGCCACCGTGGACCTGGTGCTCTGCCACTCCGTCCTCGAGGTGGTCGACGACCCGGAACCGGTGATGTCCGCGCTGGTCACCGCGTTGCGGCCGGGTGGCGCGGCGAGCGTACTCGT
The DNA here is from genome assembly GCF_057196585.1 of Micromonospora sp. ATLC20. Taxonomy (NCBI): domain Bacteria; kingdom Bacillati; phylum Actinomycetota; class Actinomycetes; order Micromonosporales; family Micromonosporaceae; genus Micromonospora; species Micromonospora sp. ATLC20. The sequence continues at coordinate 4,729 of NZ_JBXUOV010000208.1, read as the reverse complement.
CGCCGGCCGGGCCGCCGCCGTGTTCGGCCGGGCGATGAACGGGCAACTGGACGCCGCCGCCGCGCTCGCCGCCGACCCGCACGGCACCACCGGCGGCCGGGACACGCTGCGCCGCCGCTACGACGCCGCCGACGCGAGCGCGCTGCTCACCACCGCCGGCCTCGTCGTGGAGGAGATCCACGGGGTACGGGTGCTCGCCGACCTTCTTCCGGCCGCGGTGGCCGACGGCCAGCAGGCCGCCCTGGTGGAGCTGGAGCGCGCCCTCGCCGCCCGGTCCCCGTACCGCGATCTCGCCGCCCAGCTGCACCTGTTCGCCCGCCGCCCGGCATGACCGGCCCGGCTCCCGATCCGGCTCCCGGCCCGGCTCCCGGCCCGCTGGACCGGGTGGCGCCGCGCTACGACGGCGGCGCCCTGACCGACGTGCTGCCCAGCGCGCTGGCGCTGCTCGGCGTACCGGGCGCGACCGACCGGCTCGGCCTGGCCCCGCGCCTGGCCGGGGTACGCCGGATCGCGGTGCTGCTCATCGACGGCCTCGGCTGGTACCAGATCCCCACCGCCGCCCCGTACGCCCCGACGCTCGCCGGCCTGGCCGCCACCGCCGGTCGGCCGCTCACCACCGGCTTCCCGTCCACCACCCCGACCAGCCTGGTCAGCCTCGGCACCGGCACCGGGTCCGGCGCGCACGGCGTGCTCGGCTTCACGGTCCGGGTGCCCGGCACCGACCGGGTGCTCAACCACGTCGACTGGGCCGGCGACCCCGATCCGGCGAGCTGGCAGCCGGTGCCCACCTGGTACCAGCGGGCACGCGCCGCCGGGGTCGCGGTGACGGTGGTCAGCCGTCCCGAGTTCGCCGGCAGCGGCCTCACACTCGCCGCCAACCGGGGCGGCGACTACCGGGGCGCAGCAGGCGTTGACGCGCTCGCCGCCCGGATGCTGGCGGCGCTGGCCGCCGGGAACGGGCCCGCACTGGTCTCCGGCTACCACCCCGACCTGGACCGGCACGGGCACCTCAGCGGCGTCGACTCCGCGCCCTGGCGGACCGCCGCCGCGGAGGTGGACGTACTGCTGGCCCGGCTCGTCGACGGGCTGCCGCCGGACGCCGCGCTGCTGGTCACCGCCGACCACGGCCAGCTCGACGTGCCCGCCGGGCACCGCATCGACCTGGACACCGACCCCCGGCTGCTGGCCGGGGTGCGGGTGGTCGCCGGTGAGCCCCGGGTCCGCTACCTGCACGTCGAGCCGGGCGCCGAGGCCGACGTGGTGGCCGCCTGGACCGAGGTGCTGGGCCCGGCCGCGCAGGTGCTGACCCGCGCCGAGGCGGTGGCGACCGGCTGGTTCGGGCCGGTGCCCGAGGCACACCTGACCCGCATCGGCGACGTGGTGGTGGTCTGCCGGGACACGTACGCGGTGGTCGCCACGCGCTCCGAACCGCCGATGGCGTCGCGGCTGGTGGCGTACCACGGCGCGGACACCGCCGCCGAGATGGCAGTCCCGCTGCTGGTGGTCCGGGGCTGAGCGGGCCCGGTTCTGGCCGGTGCGTGGGGTGGCGCCCCGATGGCCGTGGGCTGGGCGGTGGGGTTGTCGGACCGGCGGGCTAGCCTGCTGGCATGGGCCGCAGCCAGTCGTTGCCCCGAGGCGGTGACCCCCGCTTCGGGCCGGACGCCGACGACACCGGCTGCACCATCCTGCACGTCGACATGGACGCGTTCTACGCCTCCGTGGAGGTGCGCCGCCGCCCCGAGCTGCGTGGCCGGCCGGTGGTGGTGGGCGGCGTCGGCCCGCGCGGCGTGGTCAGCTCCGCCAGCTACGAGGCCCGGCGGTACGGCGTCCGCAGCGCCATGCCCACCGCCCGTGCCCGTGCGCTGTGCCCCGGCGCGGTCTACCTACCGCCCGACTTCACCGCCTACACCGAGGCGTCGCGGGCGGTCATGCGGATCTTCCGGGACGTCACGCCGCTGGTCGAGCCGCTGTCGCTGGACGAGGCGTTCCTCGACGTGGCGGGCGCCCGGCGGCTGTTCGGCCGGCCCGCCGACATCGCCGCGCTGATCCGTCGCCGGGTCGCCGAGGAGCAGCAGCTGACCTGTTCGGTGGGCGTGGGGCCGAGCAAGTTCGTGGCGAAGCTCGGCTCCACCCGGGCCAAACCCGACGGCCTGCTCGTGGTCCCGGCCGCACAGGTGCTGGAGTTCCTGCACCCGCTGCCGGTGTCGGCGCTGTGGGGCGTGGGGGAGCGGTCCGCGGACGCGCTGCGCCGCCTCGGCCTGCGCACCGTACGCGACCTCGCCGAAGCGCCGGCCGGCCTGCTGCGCCGGGCCGTGGGCGAGGCGTCCGCCGCCCACCTGCACGAGCTGGCCTGGGGGCGTGACCCGCGTGGCGTCACGCCCGACCAGGTGGAGAAGTCGATCGGCGCGGAGGTCACGTTCGACACCGACGTGACCGACCCGGACGAGATCCGGCGGTCCCTGCTCGCGCTCGCCGACAAGGCCGGCGCTCGGCTACGGGCGGCCGGGCAGGTGGGCCGTACGGTGTCGCTCAAGGTCCGTTTCGCCGACTTCCGGACGATCAGCCGCTCCCGCACCCTCGCCGTGCCCACCGACACCGCCCGGGAGATGTTCGACACGGCCTGGGCGCTGTGGGGCGCGCTCGCCCCGGGCGAGCCGGTTCGGCTGGTCGGGGTCCGGATGGAAGGTCTCGCCCCCGCCGGGGAGACCCCGCAGCAGCTCACCCTCGGTGCGCCCGAGCGCGGCTGGCGCGAGGCGGAGGCGGCGGCCGACGCGGCGGCCGCCCGATTCGGGCGGTCCGTCATAGGTCCGGCCAGTCTTCTCGGCCGTCGTGATACACGACAAGTCGAAAAACCGACCCGGCCGTAGGTCGTCCCGCTTTCCGACGCGCGGGGGCCCTCGTAGACTTGCGGGTAAGCAGCCGGTTGGCTGCCACGGTCTGTCGGCCCGCCCGGGCCGACCAACGTGACCGGGGAGGAGTGCCGTGCCGCTCTCGGAGCACGAGCAGCGGCTGTTCGAGCAGATCGAGCGGTCGCTTGCCGAGGACCCCAAGTTCGCCTCGGCCGTGCGCGCCAGCGACCCGCGTTTCCACGCGCGGCGTCGCGTGCTCGTCGCTGCCGGCGTGGTCGTCGCTGGTCTGGCCCTGTTGATCTACGGTGCCGTGATCAAGATTCCCGCGGTGGCCGTGGCGGGTTTCGTCGTCATGCTGGCCTCGTTGGGCTACGCGGTGCAGTCGCACCGCCGATCCCAGTCGCCCGACCTGCACGTGGTCGGCGGCACAACGAGCCGGCGTCGTCCCCGTGGCCGCAGTGGTGGTGGTCGCCGGGGCTCCTTCCTCGACCGGATGGAGGACCGCTGGCGGCAGCGTCCGGAGGGCCACCGCTGACCGCGTCCCGCCCCTGACCCGGGGCGGGAAACCGGCGGCGCCTCCGTTAGCGGCGAGCGCCGCCGGGGCGTCTTGCCGCCGGTCGCCGGGCAGCGCGGGCGAGGGCCCGCCCTCAGTCGTGCCCGCGATCGACCCCACCGTCCACTCACTGCCCCGCCGCTCGGCGCCGCCCCCGGCGGTCCGCCTCGTCTGCGCACCGCCGGGCGCCTCCGTCAGCACGTGATGCCCGGATCGCCCCGCACGTGAGCGTGTGCACCCTGCCCGGATCGCCCCGCACGTGGGCGTGTGCACCGTGCCCGGGTCGCCCCGCGCGTGGGCGTGTGCACCGTGCCCGGGTCGCCCTCACACGTGAGCATGCGCCCCGTGCCCGGGTCGCGGCAGAGCAGCTCCCCGTCGTGCCCAAGCCTCCCCGCCTCAGCGCCACGCCAAGCGCCTCCTCGCGCCCGCCAGCAGGCGCCACACCCGCCCTCACCCGCGATCTTGCACTTTCGGCCCGAGCGGTGCCCCGAATGTCCCCTTCGCCCGGGCGCAAACTGCAAGATCGTCGAGGCCGGGCCGGGCCGGGCCGGGCCGGGCCGGGGCGGGGCGGGGCGGTGCGCCCAGCTCGCCTGATCAGCCGTGCTCGCCCGGCAGGCGGGATTCGCTGCCCGTATCCCGGGAGCCGCCGTAGATCTTGGTACGAAAGGGCCCTTATGGGGGCCGTTTCGTACCAAGATCTCGTGCGTGGCCGGCCAGGAGCGGTGATCAAGGAGTTTGTGTCTTCAGCGGGGCTGGGTTTGGACACAAACTCCTTGATCGACGCCGAAGGGCGGGCGGGGCGGGCGGGAGGGGGCGGGGCGGGCGGGTGGGTCAGCGGGTGGGACGGTGGGCCAGGAGGCGGCGCGGGCTCCAGCGGGTCATGTGCTGCCGGACCTGACCGCTCGCGGTCACCACCATTGCCGACCGCTCGGCCAGGGCGGTACGCCAACGCTGCAGCACCGACGGGGGCAGCAGCGCGGCCAGCAGCCGGGTACGGCGGTCCGCGCCCGCCGCCAGCGCGCCCCGGACCGTGCGCAGCGCCGGCTGCAACTCCGCGTCGGTCAGCGGGTCACGCGCGTAACGGGCGCGCTCCTCGGCGCGGCCGAGCAGGCGTACCCCGGTCACGGCGTCGCCCTTCTCGGCGAGTGCCTCCCGGGCCAGCCGTTCGGCGGTGGCCCGTGGGGTCTCCGTGCGGTCCACCCGGACGTGGAAGTCGACGAGCGTGTCGAGCAGCTCGTCCCAGGCGGCGTGCGCGTCGGCGCGGGCCGCCTCGGCGTCCACGCCGACGACGACCGGCCGCGTCTCGCCGCGCTGGCCCGGCACCGGC
>NZ_JBXUOV010000207.1:0-9219 GCF_057196585.1 Micromonospora sp. ATLC20 | reverse complement strand
GCGTGCCGCCGTCGCCGTCCGCCGGGCGCAACGCCACCACCGCGGCGAACGCGGCCAGCTCCAGCAGCACGAAGAAGATCGCGTACGCGACGGCTGCGGCGTACGCGGCCGCCCGCGCGTCGCCGGTGCGGCCCGCGGCCAGCGCCAGCGCGCCCAGCGGAGCCAGGATGTACCCCGCCTGGGCCACCGACGACCAGGCGAGCAACCGCACGGTACGCCGCTGACGCAGCGCCACCAGGTTGCCGACGGTCATGGTCAGCACCGCCAGCGCCGCCAGCACCGGGCCGGTCAGGTCACCCGGCAGCGCACGCTGCACCACAGCCAGCAGCGCCACCACACCACCGAGCTTCGAGGCGGTCGACAGGTACGCGGCCACCGGCAGCGGCGCGCCGTCGTACGTGGCAGGGGCCCAGGCGTGGAACGGCACGGCGGCGACCTTGAACGCCAGCCCGGCCACCACCAGCGCCACCGCGACCGTGGTCAGCGGCAGGTCGGTCAGGTCGTCGCGGGCGGCCAGGGTGGTGCCGAGCCGGTCCAGGTGCAGGGTGCCGGTGACCGCGTAGAGCAGCGCCGCGCCGAGCAGCGTCACAGTGGTGGCGACCACGCTGACCACGAAGAACGTCACCGCCGCCTCGGCACCGGCGAGGCTGCCCCGGCGCAGGCCGACCAGCACGTACAGCGGCAGCGTCAGCGTCTCCAGCGCCACGATCAGCGTGATCAGGTCGCCCGCGGCACCGAGCACCACGCCGCCTGTCATCGCGCAGGCGAGGAGGAAGCAGTACTCACCGACCGGGGTACGCCCGGCCCGCAGCAGCGGGCCGGACAGCGCCAGCACGCCGAGCGTGAGCAGCGCGATCACCGCCCCGACCAGAGCGGCCCGGCCACCCCACACCCAGGAGCAGTCCGCGCCCACGCAGAACGTGCGCCGCTCACCGGCCGCCCCGACCAGTGCCGCGCCGGCTGCGGTACCGGCCGCGCCGAGCGCCGCCACCGCCACCGTGACGGCGGGCCGGGCCACCAGCAGATCCACCAGCAGCACCAGGACGGCGGTGCCGGCGGCCAGGTACGCAGGCAGCATCGCCAGGTTGTCGACAGGCTGCACCAGGCTCATGGGACGACCCCCAGCAGCGCCTCAACCGGACCGGAGGCGTACGACAGCACGAGCGCCGGGGCCAGGCCGACCGCGAGCGCGAGCAGCACCAGCGGCGCCCAGGCGGTCAGTTCCGCCCCGGCCAGCCCGGGTGCGAGCCCCGCCACCGCCGGGCTGGGCCGCCCGTGGGTGACCCGGCGCAGCAGCCGCAGGAAGTACGCGGCGGTGAGCGCCCCGCCCAGCGCGGCCAGCACTGCAAGCGTCAGCCAGAGCGGGCCGCCCCGCTGCACGGCGGCGACCACGGCGAACGCCTCACCCCAGAACCCGGCCAGGCCGGGCAGCCCCAGCGAGGCGACGGCCGCGAAGCCGAGCAGCCCGGCCAGCCGGGGCGCGGTCTCCCGCAGCCCGGACAACTCGGCCAGCGAGCCGGTGTGCGCGCGGTCCTTTACCGCCCCGGCCAGGAAGAACAGCAGGCCGGTGATGACGCCGTGGGCGATGTTGCCGATCAGCGCGGCCTGGATCCCGGTGGCGGTGAGCGTGGCGACCCCGAGCAGCACGAAGCCCATGTGCCCGACGCTGGAGTACGCGATCAGCCGCTTCAGGTCATCCTGCGCCAGGCAGACCAGGCCACCGATCAGAATCGCCGCGACGGCGAGCACACCGAGCACGGGCGCGGCCCAGCGGGCGCCCTCCGGGGCGACGCCCACGGCGACCCGGATCAGCCCGTACGTGCCCATCTTGAGCAGCACCCCGGCGAGGATCACGCTGCCGACTGTGGGCGCCTGGGTGTGCGCGTCGGGCAGCCACGAGTGCAGCGGCCAGAGCGGGCTCTTCACCGCGAACGCGAGCGCCAGCAGCGTGAACGCGGCGAGCTGGGTGCCCCGGGACAGCCCGGCACCGCCGGTGAGCGCGACCAGGTCGGCGGTGCCCGCCGCGGACACCACCACGTAGACGCCGACCAGCAGCAGCACCGAGCCGAACAGCGTGTAGAGCGCGAACTTGCGGGCCGCCCGGCGACGGTCCGCGCCGCCCCAGCCGGCGATCACCGCGTACATCGGCAGCAGGACGACCTCGAAGAACAGGAAGAACAACACCAGGTCGAGCGCGAGGAACGTGCCGAGGATGCCGACCTCGACCACCAGCAGCAGCGCCACCAGCGCCCGCCCGCTGCCGCCGCCGGTCGGCACCCGCCACAGCGTGTACGCGCAGCACAGCAGCGTGAGCAGCGCGGTCAGCACCACGAGCGGCCAGGAGATGCCGTCCACGCCGAGGTGGAAGCGCAGGTCGAGCCCGGGCACCCACGGCACGTCGAGCTGGTGCCACGGCTGCACCGCCGGGCGTGGCCCGTACCCGAACCAGCCGTGGTCGCCGCCGACCAGCGGCAGCGTCGCCAGCAGCGTCAGCGCGGCGGCAGCGGTGCCTGCCACCCGGCCGGCCCGGTCGCCGGGCACGACGGCAGCGGCCAGCGCGCCGAGCGCCGGGACCGCCACCACGGCGACCAGCAGCACCTGCCCGAACGTCATGAGGTCACTCCGATCAGCGCGACCGCGAGGCCGATCAGCAGCGCGCCCGCGAGCACCCCGGCCGCCGCGCGCGGCAGCGCCGCCCGGTGCAGCGCGGCCAGGCCTCCGCCCACCTCGACCGCCGTCCGGCCGGTGCCCTCGACCAGGCCGTCCACGCCCAGTTCGTCACCGGTACGCACGACCCGCGCCAGCGCGCCCGCCGGGCGTACGACGACTGTGTGCTGGACGTCGTCGAGCCGGAACGCCCGGGCGAAGACCGGCCGCAGCGGACCCAGGAAGCGGGCCGGGTCGGCGGCCGGATCGCGGCGCCAGCCCGCCCAGGCGACGCCCGCACCGGCGAGCAGCAGCAGGAACGGCAGGATCAGGTTCGGCGCCAGGTGCACCAACTCGACCGCCTCGCCGGTGTCGTCGCCCGGCACGCGCAGCCGGTCGGCGAACCACTGCGCGAACGCGGCCAGGCCCAGCAGCGCAGCCGGGACCGTGAGCAGCAGCACCGGCCAGCGCAGCAGCGCGGGCGGGTCGTGCGGGCGCAGCAGCGGCGTGCGCGTGGCGCCGAGGAACGTGCGCAGCAGCAGGCGGGTCGCGTACCAGGCGGTCACCGCCACGCCGACCAGCCCGGCCAGCCAGACCAGCCAGCCCACCCAGGCGGCGGTCGGCCCGGCGCCGTCGAGCGCGGCCGCCTCGGCAGCCGCGAGCACGCCGTCCTTGCTCCAGAAACCCGAGAGCGGGGGTACGCCGGCCAGCGCGCCCAGGCCGACCACCATGCACCAGAACGTCACGGGCATGCCGGTACGCAGGCCGCCCATTCGGGACATCAGCGTGGTGCCCACGGCGTGGATCACCGCACCGGCGGCGAGGAACAGCAGCGCCTTGAACGCGGCGTGGGTGAGCAGGTGGAACAGCGCGGCAGCCGGGGCGCCGACCGCCAGCGCGCCGGTCATGTAGCCGATCTGCGACACGGTCGACCAGGCGAGCACCCGCTTGATGTCGTCCTGCGCGGTGGCGGCGAACGCGCCGAGCAGCATGGTGATCGCGGCCATCACGCCCAGCACGGCGAGCGCGGCCGGTGCGCGCTCGAACAGCGGGAACAGGCGGGCCACCGCGTACACCCCGGCGGCGACCATGGTGGCGGCGTGGATCAGCGCGGACACCGGCGTCGGACCGGCCATCGCGTCCGGCAGCCAGGTGTGCAGCGGGAACTGGGCGCTCTTGCCCGCCACCCCGGCGAGCAGCAGCAGGCAGGCGGCGGTGAGCGTGCCGGTGCCGTAGTCGTGGGCCAGCACGTCGGCGATCCGGAAGCTGCCCGCGCCCACGCCCAGCAGCGCGATGCCGAGCAGGAAGCCGACGTCACCCACGCGGGTGACCAGGAACGCCTTGACCGCCGCGCCGGGAGCCTCGGGCAGCCGCCGGTCGTGGGCGATGAGCAGGTACGAGCAGACGCCCATCACCTCCCAGCCGACCAGCAGCATGATCAGGTCACCGGACACCACCACCGTGAGCATGGCGGCGGTGAAGAGGCTGAGCTGGGCCGCGTACGGCGGGTAGCGGTGGTCGACGTCCACGTCGTCGTGCGGGCCCCGGCGCAGGTAGCCGATCGAGTAGACCTGCACGGCCAGCGCGACGGCGGCGACGGCGGTGGCGACGAGCACCGCCACGCCGTCCAGGCGCAGGCCGAGCGTGACCCGCAGCCCGCCCAGGTCGATCCAGGTGGTGGACGCCTCGACCGGGGCGTCCACGCGGACCAGCAGCGCCAGCGCGGCCAGCAGCGACACGGCCGCACCGGCCACGCCCAGCGCGATCGCCGACCGCCGGGCCGACGCCCGGTCCTGACGCGGGGCGGGCGGCAGCAGCAGGCCGAGCAGCCCGGCGACCAGCGGCGCGGCGGGCAGGATTGCGGCAAGCCACAGCATCGGCGTGCTCACCGGACCGCTCCCTGCGCGTTCGGCTGCTCGGCCGGGGCCACCGCGACCGCCGGCGCCGGTTCGTCGAGCGGTACGTCGTCGACTGTGACGCTGGCGCGCAGCCGGTAGAGCTGGAGCACGATGGCGAGCCCGACACCGATCTCGGCGGCGGCGAGCACGATCACGAACAGCGCGAACACCTGCCCGGAGTGCGGCAGCACGGCCTTGACTGTGGTGTCGGCGGTGACGAGCACCAGGTTCACCGCGTTGAGCATCAACTCCACCGCCATCAGCACCAGGACGGCGTTGCGGCGGCGCAGCACGCCGTACACGCCGAGGCCGAACAGCAGCGCGGCGGTGACGTACGGGATGACCGGCCTCACCGGCGCCCACCCTCGTCGGCGGGTTGCGCGGCGTCGACGGGCCGGCGGCCGATGTCGGGGCGGGAGAGCACGATCGCGCCGACCAGCGCGGCCAGCAGCAGCACCGACAGCACCTCGAACGGCAGCACCCAGGAACGGAACACCTGCTCGCCGATGCGCTCGGCGGTGCCGGCGGCCGGCAGGTCCACCCGGGACCAGCGGAACGCGTCGATCAGCAGCACGGCCAGGCCCAGGCCGCTGCCCGCGCCGACGAGCGCTGCGGCCCAGCCCGGCCGGTCCAGGTCGTCCGACGGGCCGATCGGCGCGCGGGTCAGCATCACCGCGAACAGCAGCAGCACCACCACCGCGCCGACGTAGATGAGCACCTGCACCCAGGCCACCAGCTCAGCGGTCAGCACCAGGTAGTCACCGGCCAGCGCGCCCAGGCACACCACCAGCCACAGCCCGGCCCGGACCAGGTGGCGGGTGGCGACCACCAGCGCACCCGCACCCACCGCCACCGCGCCCAGCGCCAGCAGCAGGACGTCCGCACCGGTCATGAGGCAGCCCCTCCGCCCGGATCGGTGGCGGCGTCGGGGCGTACCCGGGAAGGAGCCGGACGGGCCGACGGACCCGCCGCCTTCCGGGCGGCGGTGGTCTCCTCCTTGGAGGGGTCGCCGAGCGGGTCGTGAGCCGGCGGCGGCGGCACGGTGGCCATCCACTCGCCCAGGTGGTCCTTGTCGTGCAGCAGGTTCTTGATGTCGTACTCGGCGTACTCGAACTCGGGCGACCAGTAGAGCGCGTCGAACGGGCAGACCTCGACGCAGATGCCGCAGTACATGCAGAGCGAGAAGTCGATGTCGAACTTGTCGAGCACGTTGCGCTGGCGGGGGCGGGCGGCGCCGGGCACCGCCACCTCCTCCTTGTGCGAGTCGATGTAGATGCACCAGTCCGGGCACTCGCGCGCGCAGAGCATGCAGACCGTGCAGTTCTCCTCCAGCAGCGCGATCACGCCACGGGAGCGGGGCGGCAGCTCCGGCTCGACGTCCGGGTACTGCTGGGTGGTCGAGCGGCGGGTCATCGTCTTCAACGTGACCGCCAGGCCCTTCACCAGGCCCCCGCCGGGCACTCCACCGTGCTCGCTCATGCCGCCCATCCTGCCCTGTGGCCCGGGCGCGCGCGACCACCACCCGTCGCTTTGTCCCGCGCGTGCGGCCGGATCACGCCTCGCCGGGTGTGAGCGGGGGCAGCATCTCCACGCCGAGCTGCTGGAGCAGCTGGAACAGCTCGTTGACGCTCCACACGTCCACGATCCGCCCGTCGTCGTCGAAGCGCAGGAACGTGGCACCCGAGTAGCTGACCACGCGGCCGGTCGGCGGCACCGGGCCGAACTGCCCCGCCTGGGTGCCGGCGGCCCGCCAGCGCACCGCCACCCGCGTACCTGTCGCCACCACGTCGACGATCTTGTAGCGCAGGTCGGGGAACGACGCCCGCCGGTCCCGGTGCCACGCCAGCATCGCCGCCGGGCCGGTACCGCCGAGCCCCGGGCAGTCCGCCGCGACCAGCTCGTACGCGCTCTCCTCGCGCCCCGCGTTCCACACGTCGGCGACGAAACGCCGGGCTGCCGCCTCCACATCGATCACGGCGGGCAGCCTATGCCCCTCGGTGACGCACTCGCCCTGCCGGGAGCGGCCGGAGCGACAATGATGGGAACGAGAAGCGAACTCGGAGGTGGGTGTGGGCAGCGACGACGAGGTCCTGGACCGGACCGGCGGCAAGTACGTGGAGCCGGGTGGCGAGTTCACCCGGGATCAGCGCTACATCGCCACCCGGATCACCGCGGACGAGCGGGACGGCTGGCCGGTGGAACCGGGGCGCTACCGGCTGGCGGTCAGCCGGGCCTGCCCCTGGGCCAACCGGCTGATCATCATCAGGCGCCTGCTCGGGCTGGAGGACGCCATCTCGATGGCCGTGGCCGGGCCCACCCACGACAAGCGGAGCTGGACGTTCGACCTCGACCCGGACGGCAAGGACCCGGTGCTCGGCATCGAGCGGCTCGCCGACGCGTACTTCGCCCGCTTCCCCGGCTACGAGCGCGGCATCACCGTCCCGGCGCTCGTCGACGTGCCCACCGGGCAGGTGGTGACGAACGACTACGCGCAGATGAGCCTGGACCTCACGACCGAGTGGACGGCCCACCACCGGCCGGGCGCGCCCGACCTCTACCCGGAACCGCTGCGCGGCGAGATCGACGAGGTGAACGCTGTCGTCTTCGCCGACGTCAACAACGGGGTCTACCGGTGCGGCTTCGCCGGCAGCCAGGAGGCCTACGACAAGGCGTACCACAGGCTGTTCGACCGGCTGGACTGGCTCAGCGAGCGCCTGGCCGGGCAGCGGTACCTGGTCGGTGACACCATCACCGAGGCCGACGTACGGCTGTTCACCACGCTCGCCCGCTTCGACCCGGTCTACCACGGGCACTTCAAGTGCAACAGGCAGAAGCTCAGCGAGATGCCGGTGCTGTGGGCGTACGCCCGGGACCTGTTCACCACGCCCGGGTTCGGCGACACGATCGACTTCGACCACATCAAGCGGCACTACTACGAGGTCCACCGGGACATCAACCCGACGGGCATCGTGCCGCTCGGCCCCGACCTGAGCAACTGGCTCACCCCGCACGGGCGGGAGGAGTTGGGCGGCCGCCCGTTCGGCGACGGCACCCCGCCCCCGCCCCCACCCGAGTCCGAGCGGGTAGACCCGTCCCACACCCCCTTGCGCTGACCCACGCCCTTCCCTCGCCGCCCCGCCTCACCGCCCCGCCTTATCCCTCCCCGCCCCGCCCCGCCGATCTTGCACTTTGGGCCCTAGGCCTGGGCGCTTTGCCCCTTTCGCCGGGGCAGAAAGTGCAAGATCGCCGGGCCGGGCCGGGGCGGGGAGGGAGGGACGGTGGGTTACAGGGCCAGGCGGACTGCGGCGGTGAGGACTAGCTGGGCCAGGGCCAGGGGGACCAGGACCAGCCAGCAGAGGCGCTGGAGCTGGTCCTCGCGCAGCCTCGGGTAGCTCACCCGCAGCCAGATGATCACGAAGGCGACGGCGAAGACCTTCAGCAGCGTCCACAGCCAGCCGAGCTGCGCGTCGGCGAACGGACCCTGCCAGCCGCCGAGGAACAGCACAGTGGTCAGCGCCGCGATCACCACGATGCCGACGTACTCGGCGAGCAGGAAGAACGCGAACCGCAGGCCGGTGTACTCGGTCATGTAGCCGAAGACCAGCTCGGAGTCGGCCACCGGCATGTCGAACGGCGGGCGGCGGATCTCCGCCAGCCCGGCCACGAAGAAGATCACCATGGCCGGGGCCTGCCAGAGCAGCCACCACGGCTGCCACGCCTCCACGATGCCGGGCAGGCTGAGCGTGCCGGCCGCCATCGCCACCGAGGCGGCGGCCAGCACCAGCGGCAGCTCGTACCCGAGCAGCTGGGCCGCGCCGCGCAGCCCGCCGAGCAGGCTGTACTTGTTCGCCGACGCCCACGCGGACATGAGCACCGCCAGCACGCCGACGCCCACCACGGCGAGCACGAAGAACAGGCCGATGTCCAGCGGCTGCGCGACCAGGTCACCCGGCCCGAGCGGGATGACGAGCAGCACCAGCAGGTACGGCACCAGCGCCACCGCGGGCGCCAGCCGGAACACCGGCCGGTCCGCGTCGCGCGGGGTGACGTCCTCCTTCTGCACGAACTTGATGCCGTCGGCGACCAGTTGCGCCCAGCCGTGGAAGCCACCCGCGTACATCGGACCCAGCCGGCCCTGCATGTGTGCCATCACCTTGTGCTCGGCCTGGCCCACGATCAGCGGCAGCGTGAGGAACGCGACGAGCACCCCCGCCACGCGCAGGACCAGCTCCAACCAGTCCGGCATCAGCTCTCCCCCGCCGCGCCCGGCTCCGGCTCCTGCCGGGGCGGCCCGGTCGGCCGCTCCCCCGGCAACGGCCGCCCGAGCGGACCCGCCTCGTCGGCCCCCAGAGCAGCACCTGACCCCGGCCCGGCCTCCCCGGAAGCAGGCCGCTCCGGAGCATCCCCGGCAGTCGGCCGCGCCGGACGCTCAGCGGCAGCAGGGCGCGCCGGACGCTCCCCCGGAGCGGGCCGCGCCGGGCGTTCCCGGGCCGGGCGGATGGCGGCGTCGCCGTCGAACTCGCCCGAGCGAGAGCGGGCCGAGGCCGAACGGAGCCTTCTCACCAGCCAGATCACCGGCCTGACCAACCGGCTCAGCCCGCTGGTCTCGGCCGGCTCCGACCCCGGCGAGATCATCTCCGACGCCCGTCTCCCCGACTCGCCCAGCTCACCGAAC
>NZ_JBXUOV010000206.1:0-9376 GCF_057196585.1 Micromonospora sp. ATLC20 | reverse complement strand
CCGCCGGACCGGCCGCCACCGGCGGGGCCGCGAGCGCGGAGCCGAAACCGGCAGGCATGGTCGGCGGTGCCGGCTCGCCGAAGCCCGCCGGCATGGTGGGGGGCGCGGGGTACGTCTCGCGCCCGGCGTCCTCGACGGGTGCCACCGGCGGCGCTGTCGGCAGGGGCACCGCAGGTGGGGCCGGCAGCTCGGACACGAGCGGCACCGTGGGCGGCTCAGGCAGCTCAGACGCGATCGGCACCGGCTTCGGCGCAGGTGACCCGGACACGACCGGCGACGCGGGCGGTGCGGGCAGCTCGGAGACGACCGGCACCGCGGGTGGGTCCGGCAGCGTCGCCACGACCGGCGGCGGGGGCAGTTCGGAGACGACCGGAGGCGCTGCCGGCAGCGGTACCGCGGGCGGATCCGGGAGCGCGGACACGAACGGTATCGCGGGCGGCGCCGGCAGTTCCGGGACGAGCGGCGCGACCGGCGGCGACGGTGCGGGCGCGGCCGGAGGCGGCACCGCGGGAGGTGCGGCCGGCTGGTCCCGATCGGCGGGGACGGCCGGGACCGGGGCGGGAACGGCGACCACCACGCTGTCCGCCGCGGACGGTGCGACAGGCGCGGACGGGGCGACCTCCATGTACGCGGGCACCGGCACGGTCGTGCCCACCGCCCGCGTCTCGGCTTCCAGGTCGATGACCACCTCGGCCCGGCTGGCCGGTCTCGCGCCGGGCACCAGCACCGACGCCGGCATCAGCGCGCGGCTCGTACCCGCCATGCCGTCGACCCGTGCGGCCAGGTCGAGTGCCAGTTCCCGCATCCGGTGGGCGGTGGAGTGGACGGTGTCGTCGAAGACCAACGTGCCGCTGCCCGCGTCGAGCATCGCGGACCGGACCTGCTCGGCGTTCTTCGGCTCGACGGTGGAGCGTACCCAGAGACCGGCCTGCACCACCTCGACCACGGCGCCGGGTGCGAACCAGTAGACCCGGGGCGCGACCTCCTCGGCGCCGGGCAGCGGCGGGCGGTGGCTGAGCACGGCGGGCCGGCGGGCCCGCGAGTTGGGGTGCGCCCGGGGCGTGTAGGAAAGTTCGAGCGCGTACGGCGCCCAGCCGAACGCGCCGTCCGGCAGCACGGTGCGGATCTCATACCGCTGCGGGCTGCCGATCGGTACGCCGGTGTAGCAGGTGACGTCGGTGTTCAGCAGGTCGGCGAGCGCCTGGCCGAACGCCTCGCCCTCGGGGATGCGGACCTCGCCGAACTGCACGAAGCGCACACGCTGGCGGTTCTCCTCGTCGAGTCCGCGCCAGAAGCGCACCACGTCGTCGAGCGACAGCGACGGTGTGCCGGGGCAGCCCAGCAGCACGGTCATGGTCTCGGCCTGACACGGCACGTACGCGGTGAGCCGTTGCCGTTGCGGGTCGACCACCTGCGGGTCGCGGTTGCTGTGGATCCAGACCCCGGCCGGGATCGGCTCGATCTCGGCGGTGGCGCTGGACGGCCGGGTGTCGATCGCGGCCCGGTCCCATCGCGGCGTCGGGTAGCGCTTGGCGTCCCAGGCGGGCGGACGGCCGGGCCGGAACCGCACCCAGCCGCTACCCGGTGCGGAGTGGACGAACAGCGTTCCGGCGGAGCCGCGTACCAGGTCGCCGTCCGGGGCGATGACGGTGCGGTTGAGGCGTTCGGAGAGCCACTGACCGGCCATCGCGGCGGAGTTGCCGTGCCGGCCGCAGGCGATGAGCCGGATGCCGCGGCGGCGGCGCGGCAGCACCCCGGCCATCGACTCCCACGCGCTGATCGGCATGCCGTCGCCGAGGTCGAGCACGACCACGTCGTTCTCCGCGTCCTCGATCATGGACAGCGCCAGCGACTGGGCCTCCGGGCTGATGGCGTCCTCGGCGTGCACCACCAGTGCGTTGCCGACGGTGTGCTGGACGACGCCCTCGGGGCGGTCCTTGCCGCCGCCGAACAGGTCCCGGAACCGGGTTGCCATGATCGACCTACCCCACTTCTGCGGCCGCGAGGGCCCTCATGCTCAGCGCCGGGCCCTGCGGCACCAGCGCGAGCAGTTCTCTCGGGAAGGGAACGTTCACGACCCGGTCGAGCTTCAGCGCCCGTACCGCGTCCTGGTCGCCGATCGGGTACGCCTTTCCGTCGTCCGCGATGTACGTGGGCAGGGGTTGCGCCGCCCCGGTGCCGACCGGCGCCGGGAGCACCGCCATGCCGCTGCCGGGCGCGGTGAGCACCGTCGCGCGCCCGTCGGGGCGGACACCGGAGCGGGCCAGCGGGGCGAGCACGGCGGTGCTGTCGAACCGCGTTCCGTCGACCGCGCTCTGGCGCAGGCACAGCGCGTACGGGCCGGGTTCCTGCGGGGTGAGGCCGGTCAGGTCGGGCAGCCGGGTGAGCAGCGACCGGTCGGCCGACATCCGGGCCGCGGCGAGGTCGGCGGCGCTCAGCTCCACCGGCTCCTCCCCGGAGGTGGCGGTGGCGAGCAGGAACTCGGTCCGGCTCAGCGGCGCGAGGCCGTCGCGGCGCAGCACCAGCAGCTGTTCCGCGCCGGTGTCGGGCCGCTGCCGGAACAGCGTGCCGATCGGGTACGTCCGATCGCCGACCCGCCCGGAGCGGCCCGCGCCGGGGATCGTGGCCGGGGCCAGGTCCGGCCCGTCGGGCAGGAAGTCGAGCCAGTCCTGCGGGGCGGGCACCTTGCGGGTGGTGGTGGCGCCGAGCGCGACGAGCACCGCCGGGTCGGCGACCCGGTGCCTGCGGCCGGCGGTCACCAGGTAGGTGGGTCCGTCGGCGGCGCGGACGACGGCGAAGCGGTCGGCCGGCAGCGGGACGGCCTCGGCGCGCGGGTCGAGGTTGAGGCCGAGGCGGTCGCCGGGTTCGTCGGTGACCGAGCCGGGCAGGCAGGCCAGCCACGGGCCGGCGACCATCTGCCCGGTGGCGACCGACTGCGGCGCGCCGTCGATGCCGATCGACGGTCCGCGCGGAACGTCCTTGATCGACTCCTTGGAGATCAGCTTCACGGTGGCGCCGCTGCCCTGGATCAGCATGGCCGAGGTCAGGTTAGGCGTCGGGCGCAGCACGCCGTCGAGGTAGACGTACCGGTTGCCGCTCTCCTTCTCCACCAGGATCACGCCGCTGCGGGTGTACGCCTTGCTGCCGCCCGGGACGATCCAGCCGTAGACGGCGAACCCGGCCACGACCAGGACGCTGATCAGCACGCCGAAGGCCAGGCCGGTGACGGCACGCTGCCCGGGAATCTCCGCCGTGGACGGGTCGCCCTGCACGAGGGCGGAACTCAACCGGCCCATCATGAACTGGTGGGCGTGGACGTGGTCGCGCTGGGTCTGCACGGCCGGCTACCCGAAGAGTCCGCGGGCCCAGGCGTAGAGCCCGAGCACCTGGGCGAGCACCGGCAGCACGGCCAGGCCGGTGGCGACGTCCAGCCCGCCGGCGGTGTACTCCCAGAACGGCAGCATGCGTCGCGGCCACGGCCGCAGCGCGGCCATCACCAGCGGCACCAGAAGGGCGACGAGCCCGCCGAGCAGGACGTACCGGCCGGTCGGGGCGAGCTTGTCGGAGAACATCAGGGCCACCATGAGGTAGCCGACGGTACCGGCCGCGACCAGGGCGACCCGCTGCCAGAAACCGAAGAAGGTACGCGAGCGCAACAGGATTGCACTCGATGTCACCAGCACGAGCGTCCATCCGGACCAGCCCGGCGCCCGCATGGTGTGGTGCATCAGCACCGGCAGGACCAGCGCGGACGCGGTCATGCAGGCGGTCAGGTAGGTGTCCGCCTCGTCGGCACGCGACTTGACCAGGTCGGAGTCCTCCGGCTCGATGTCGTACGACATGTCGGCGCCGGTCTTCGGCAGTTGCGGTCCGCGCAGCCGGGCGAGCTTCACCGCCGCCCGGGGCGCGATCACGATCAGCACCAGGATCACCGACACCGCCACCGCGGACACCTGCGGCGCGGTGAGCGCGAAACCGTCGCCGGCCAGCAGGACGAGCACCACCATCGCGGCGGTCAGCGCGACGATCAGCAGCGGGGCGAACGGCATGACCGGTGTGACGGTCCGCTGCGCGATCAGCAGGAACGCGGTCACCCCGACGACCGCGACGGCGGCGGCCAGCCCGGCGGCGGCGGTCCAGGCCACGCCGTCCGGGTCGCCGTCGACGGCGCTGGACGCGGCCACCGCCGCGAAGAACGCCGCGCCGCCGCCGAACAGCAGCGGGAACGCGCCGTCGGTCTGCTGGCGGGCGCTGACGATCGCCGCGGTGAACAGCCCGGCCGCGAGCACCGCGCCGGCGATCACCTGGGGCAGCACCGGGCCCCGGTCCACGAGGACGGCGGCGATCAGGCCCATCGCCACCAGGGAGAGCACCAGGAACAGCACCCGGCGGTACTCCGGCTGCCACCTGTCGGCCCGCCGGTTGACCACTGTGGCGACGCCCTCGGCCAGGTCGTCGAAGTCGAGTTCGGGCAGCGGGTCCTGCGCCGGGCGCAGGTGCAGTTCCTCGCCCTCCAGCCAGTCCAGGCTCTCCGGCGTGCCGGACAGCTCGAACGGCGCCTGACCGAGGCGTTGCAGCACCCACGACTCGTCGGGCACCTCGCCGTCGGGCACCCGGGCCAGGTCGGTGGTGTGCCGCACCAGCAGCGGCATCAGGTTCGCCACCGGCATCCGGGCCGGTACGGCCAGATCGGCCCGGCGCGCCGGGCCGATCACCGTGATCCGGCACAGTTGGTCGTTGAGCGCTGCGGTCACCAGCGAGCCTCTCTCATCGGGCCGTGTCCGACACGAAACCGGTCTGCATCAGGCGTACGCCGCGCCGGGTGACGAGCTGGGCGCGTCCGGGCGGCAGTTGGCGGGGCTTCGCCTCGCCGAGGAACTTGCCCTCCTCCTTGGGGTAGGAGAAGAGCGTCGCGGGCGTGCCCAGCTCCCACATCCGCCGGATCACCGGGTCCATCATGGCCCGCATCGCGCCGGAGGTGCTCCGCGCGACGATCACGTGCAGGCCGATGTAGGCGCCCTGGGCCAGCAACGGCAGGAGCGGGTCGAGCGTCGAGCCCATCCCGGTGCTCTTGGTCATCAGGTCGTAGTCGTCGACGATGACGAACAGCTCCGGCCCCTCCCACCAGTCGCGCCTGCGCATCCGCTCGGACGACACGTCGGCCCCGGGCATCCGCCGGTTCATCGACACCGACGCCTGGCCGGCCAGCTCGTGCATCTTGTCGCCGGTGAACGCGAAGCCCACCTGGTACGCGGCGCCGATCGCGGTGTCCAGGTCGCGGCGCGAGTCGCCGAGCACGACCTTCGCCCGCTCCGGCGGGTAGTGCTGCTGGATGGACCGCAGGACGAGCCGGAGCAGGTTGGTCTTGCCGGTCTCGCTGTCGCCGAGGACCAGCATGTGCGGGGTGGTCATGAAGTCGTGCCAGACCGGGGCGAGACGCTGCTCGTCCTGGCCGATGACGAACTTGAAGTCGGACTCGGGCGGCGGCAGCGTCTCGACCATCAGGTGCGCCGGGAGCATCCGTACCGGCGGGGCGGTCGGGCCGGGCCAGAACGTGCCGATCTCCTCGACCACCGACTTGGTCGCCTCGGCCAGGTCGCCCACCTCGGAGCTGCCGTCCATCCGGGGCAGCGCGGCCAGGAAGTGCAGCGCGCCGTCGGTGAGGCCGCGGCCGACCTGGTTGGGCACGGTGGCGGCCTTGCGGGAGCCGTGCTCGGACTCCATCGCGTCGCCGAGCCGCAGCTCCAGCTTCGTGCCGAGCAGGTCCCGCATCCAGGTACGCAGCTCCGACCAGCGGGTCGCGGTGACGATCACGTGCACGCCGAAGGACAGGCCGCGCGAGGCGAGTTCCTGGAACTTCTGCTCCAGCTCCTGGAAGTCCTGCTTCATCGTGTACCAGCCGTCGATGACCAGGAAGACGTGCCCGAAGCCGTCCTCGATCACCCCCTCGGCGACCTTGGCCAGGTAGGTGGACATGGAATCGAGGCCGTGCCGCGCGAACTCGGCCTCGCGCCTCTCCATGACCTGGAGGACCTCCTCGACCGTCCGGACGACGCGGTCGCGTTCCATCCGGGTGGCGATCGAGCCGACGTGCGGCAGGCCGGCGATCGAGGCGAGGCCGCCGCCGCCGAAGTCGAGGCCGTAGAACTGCACCTCGCGCGGCGTGTTCGCCAGCGACAGCGCCAGGATCAGGCTGCGCAGCAGCGTCGACTTGCCGCTCTGCGGGGCGCCCGCGATGCCGACATGTCCGTCCGCGCCGTTCAGGTCGACCACCAGCAGCTCGCGCAGCTGCTCGGCGGGCCGGTCCACCACACCCACCGGAACCCGCAGGCCGCCCTGGACGGCCGGGTCGTCGATGGTCATGCCGCGTACCGGGTCGGGCAGCACGCTCGGCATGAGCGAGTCCAGGCTGGGCGCGCTGGACAGCGGCGGCAGCCAGACCTGGCGGGCCGGCGGGCCCGAGCCGGCGAGCCGGTCCAGCAGCACCTCGACCAGGCTCGGCCCGTTCGCGTCGGCGGCGGGCTCCTCGACCTGCTCGGCCGGGCGTTCCGGCCCGGGGTCGTGGCGCACCGCGACCTGCCGGGTGGTGAACGGCACCACGTCCGCGGTGGGCTCGTCCCCGGCGTCCGCGACGCCGCCGCGGCGTCCACTTCCGGTGTACGCGCCGGAGACGTACGCCGCTTTGAAGCGCACCAGGTTCGTGGTGTCCACCTTCAGGTAGCCGTTTCCGGGCTCGGGCGGCAGCTCGTACGCCGCGCCCACGCCGATCACCGACCGCGACTCCATCGAGGAGAACGTGCGCAGCGCCAGCCGGTACGACAGGTGCCCCTCGACCCGGTTGATCCGCCCCTCGTCCAGGCGCTGCGAGGCGAGCAGCAGGTGCACGCCGAGCGACCGGCCGAGCCGGCCGATGGACACGAACAGGTCCATGAACTCGCTCTTGCTGGACAGCAGCTCGCTGAACTCGTCCACGACGATCAGCAGCACCGGGAACGGCACGAGCTGGGCGCCGTTGCCGCGCGCCTTCTCGTAGTCGAACAGCGAGGCGTAGCCGCTGGCCCGCAGCATCTCCTGCCGCCGGGTCATCTCGCCGTTGAGCGCGTCCTGCATCCGGTCGACGAGCGGCAGCTCGTCGGCCAGGTTGGTGATCACCGCCGAGGTGTGCGGCAGTTTGTCCATGCCGAGGAAGGTGGCGCCGCCCTTGAAGTCGACGAGCACCAGGTTGAGGATCTCCGAGCTGTGCGTCGCGGCGAGGCCGCAGACGAGGGTACGCAGCAGCTCCGACTTGCCCGAGCCGGTGGCGCCGATGAGCAGGCCGTGCGGTCCCATGCCGCCCTGCGCGGACTCCTTCAGGTCCAGCTCGATGACCTCGCCCTCCTCCGTGACGCCGATCGGCACCATGAGGCGGTTGCGCTGCGGCGTCCGGGTCCGCCACAGCGCCTGCACGTCGAAGGTCATCGCGTCGCGGATGCCGAGCAGCGTGGTCAGCTCGAAGCTGGTGTCCAGCGGCTCGTCGGAGACCTCCAGCGTGCCGCTGGTCCGCTTCGGCGCGATGATGCGGGCCAGCGCCTCGCACCGGGTCTGATCCAGGCCGTCCCGCTTGGCCGAGCCGGTCGTCGCGCCGGCCGGGAACTCCACGACGTCGTCGGTGACCGTCAGCCGCAGCACCTTGGGGCCGCCGGGCATCGCACCGGTCAGGTCCAGCAGCACCACGTTGCGGATGCCCGCGCCGAGCAGGCGGGAGCTGTCCGGCAGGTCCACCAGATGCGCGACGATCACCAGGAACGGCTCGGTGGTGGTCGACTTGACGGCCCGGTCGTGGTCGCCCCGGTCGGTGATCTCCGGGCCGAGCATGTCCATCAGCGCGTCGTGGCTGCCGGCGAACATCCGCACCGGCCCGGCCGCGTCGTACGCGGTGGGGTGGGCGTTGTGCGGCAGCCACTTGACCCACTCCCACGGGCCCCGGTGCACCTCGGCGGCGAGCACCGCGATCCGCAGCTCGTCCGGGGCGTGGAAGGTGGCGAGCTGCGCCACCATGGCGCGGGCCAGGTCGATCGCCGGGTCGATCGCGCCCTCGAACTCGACGCTGGTGAAGCTCGGCAGGCCGACCGAGGTGGGGATGCCGGACACCGTCCGGTACGCCTCGGAGAACCGGCGCAGCGAGATCGACGACAGCGGTTCGAGGTCCTCGATCGGCTTGGTCGACGGCGGGTTGAACTTCAGCATCGCGGTCTGCCGGCCGAGACCGATGCGGACCCGGCCGAAGTCGTCGTGGCTGGGCCGGCGCTCCCACAGCCGGCTGCCCATCGCGATCGACCACAGCCAGCCCGGCTGCGGGTTGTTCCACAGCACGTGCCGGCGCTGCTGGTCGGCCGCCTCACGGGCCTGCTTGCGCAGCTGCCCGATGTAGCGCAGGAAGTCGCGCCGCTCGCCGCGCATCTTGCGCTTGCGCTCGGCAGCCGCGCGGCCGATCTGCATGACGCCCATGAGCAGCATGCCGCCGGCCATCGCGCCGCCCATCACGTACATGATCGGAGTGCGGTTGTAGAGGCCGAACATGGCGAGCATCGCGCCCATGCCGAGGCCCATCGGCACGACCATCGCGAACGAGCGGAAGTCGAGCGGGGCCTCCTCCGCCATCAGCGGCGGCTCCTGGAGCTCGATCGAGCCTTCCGGCGCCTCCGGGCCCGGCGCGCGGGGCGGGCGCTTGACGGTGACCGTACTCATCCGAGCGTCCCCGCGTCGGCGCCGTCGCCGCCCCAGACGGTGCGCTCCTGGCGCAGCAGCTTCACCGCGTAACGGTCGTTGCGGTAGCGCTCGGCCACCTTGACGTCGTCGTCCTCCTCGGCCTGGCGCTTCTTCTCCTTCTTCGCCCGCTCCTCCTCGTCCCTGCGGCGTCGCTCCTGCTCGGCCCAGAACGCCTCGGCGCGGGCGGCGGCAGCCTTCTCCTCGTCGGCGAGCGACGCCGTGAACTCGGCGTCGCTGACGCCGGGCTCACCGCACCGGGGCATCTTCTCCAGGTCGGCGCCGAAGAAGTCGAGCGTGCCGTCGGACGGCCGGGGCGCCTTCGCGGGCGCCACGCGCCGCCACACGGCGCGCGGGGGCTGCGGTGTCTCCGACATGGTCACCCTTCCCTGCCGTCGTCAGCTGACGGGCCGGTCAGCCAGTCCGCGTCGCTGAGGTCGTCCCAGCCCGCCGTGTCGTCCGGGTCGTCGTCCGGGCGGACCAGCGGCACGTGGTCGTCGGCCCCCGGCCGGGCGCGGTCACCGCCCCAGACGGCGTCGTCCTCGCGCAGACCGGCGGCGGGTTCCCGGCCGGCGCCGGGTTCGCGGTCGTCGTCGCGGTCGGAGGGGCGCCGGACCGTGCCGGCCCGGGC
>NZ_JBXUOV010000205.1:0-9598 GCF_057196585.1 Micromonospora sp. ATLC20 | reverse complement strand
GTGCGGCGGCGGGGTGGGGCGCGGCGGCGGACGGCTCGGGGGCGGCGGCCCAGACCGGCGTGCCCAGGCCGACAGTCGCCCAGACCCGGACGCCGCCGTCGGTGCGGCGGACCACCTCGCTCACGTCCACGCCGGTCAGCAGCCCGACCCCGGGCCCGTCCAGGTCGAGGCCGTGCGCCAGCTCGGCCAGGTGCGCGGCGGGGTCGTCCCGGTCGTACGACATGGGGACCGTCGCGTTCAGCACCCACCGGCGGACGCCGATCCCCCCGCCCAGCGGCGCGGAGCCGACCGCGAGCAGCGGCGACTCGGCCCGCCACGCCAGCAGCGGGATGTCCCAGCCGGATTCGGACCGGCTGGTCAGGAACGGCTCACACAGCACGCCGGTCACCCTACGATCACAGGTGGGAACGGGTGGCGCCGGCCCGGGCCGGGGGCGGGATCTTAGCCGCTCCCCAGGTCGGGTGGGTTACGCCCAACGATCAAGATTCCAGGGGTGCACCTCTGATTCCTGCTCATGTGCGCCTAGACTGGCGGCGCGCGAGGGATCAGCGGACGGCGGACCCGGCCGACGGACGGCACGCGCAGGCGGAGGTGCGCGATGGACGAGGTACTGGCCCGCAGCGGGATCTTCCAGGGTGTCGACCCGGAGGCTGCCGAGGCGCTCGCCAAGGAGATGGAGACGATCGAGGTCCGCAAGGGCGAGATCGTGTTCAACGAGGGCGAGCCCGGCGACAGTCTCTACATCCTCCTGTCCGGCAAGATCAAGGTGGGTCGCCGCGCGGCGGACGGCCGGCAGAACCTGATCGCCGTGATGGGCCCGTCGGACATGGTGGGTGAGCTGTCGCTCTTCGACCCCGGTCCGCGTACGGCGACGGCCACGGCGGTCACCGACACCCGTCTGGTCCGGCTGCGCAAGCAGGCGCTGCGGCCGTGGCTGAACAACCGGCCCGAGATCGCCGAGCAGCTGCTACGGGTGCTGGCCCGCCGGCTGCGCCGGACCAACGACTCGCTCGCCGACCTGATCTTCACCGACGTACCGGGCCGGGTCGCCAAGAACCTGCTCCAGATGGCCGGCCGGTTCGGCACCCGCGACGGCGGCGTGCTGCGCGTGACGCACGACCTCACCCAGGAGGAGATCGCCCAGCTCGTCGGCGCCTCCCGGGAGACCGTCAACAAGGCGCTGGCCGACTTCGCCTCGCGCGGCTGGCTGCGGCTGGACGGCAAGAGCATCATCATCCTCGACCCGGAGCGCCTGGCCCGCCGCGCGCGGGTCTGATCCTCCGTACCGGCTTCCCGGCCCGGCCCGCCACCGCGCGGAGCCGGGTCGATGCCGTTCTGCTGCACAGGCCGGGCCGGTGTCGCCTCTGAGCGAGCCGGCTCTGCCCGCCGCAGAATCGCTTGGTGCTCCCGCCCCGGTGCCGCCAGGCTGGGACGATGCCCGATCGCGTCGCCGTCCTCTCCGACATCCACGGTGTGCTGCCCGCGCTGGAAGCGGTGCTGGCCGAGCCGGACGTGGCAGCCGCCGACCTGATCGTCCTCACCGGTGACCTGGCCGCCGGTCCGCAGCCGGTCGAGGTGCTGGACCGGCTGACCGCGCTCGGGGACCGGGCCTGCTGGGTCGGCGGGAACGCCGACCGGGAGCTGGTGCAGGCCCGGGCCGGGAAGGCTTCCCCGATCGAGGTCTCGAACTGGGCCGCCGGGCAGCTCCGCGACGACCAGGTGGCCCGGCTGGCCGCGCTGCCGCCATCGGTCACGCTGCCGGTCACCGGCCTGGGCGACGTGTTGTTCTGCCACGCCACCCCGCGCGACGACGAGGAGGTCGTGCTCGTCGACTCGCGGCTGGACCGCTGGGCCGAGGTCTTCGCCGGCCTGCCGGCCGAGGTCGGCACGGTGGTCTGCGGGCACACGCACATGCCGTTCACCCGGCTGGCCGACCGTCGCCTGGTGGTGAACCCGGGCAGCGTCGGCATGCCGTACGGGGGCGCGGGCGCCTGGTGGGCGCTGCTCGGCCCGGGCGTGCAGTTGCGCCGGACCCGCTTCGACGTGGACGTCGCCTGCGCCCGGGTCGCCGCCGAGTCCACGTTCCCGGATGCGGCGGCCTGGGCCGACGAGTACGTCCGCTCCCGCCACTCCGACGCCGACGCGCTCACCGTCTTCGCTCCGCGCGACGGCCGCTGAGGCGTTAAAAAGGGGCCCTTCCTCTACCGCAGGCGTCAACAAGGGCCCTCCTTTCAAAAAAGTCAGGCTTGACTGTTTGTTTTGGGCGGGGCACGCTGTCTGCGTGTCGAGCCGAGTTCCGCAGCAGGAGCGCAGCCGTGCCACCCAGGCCCGGCTGCTGGAGGCGACCGTCGAGTGCCTGGTGGAGCACGGCTGGTCCGGCACCACGACGACAGTGGTGGCGGCACACGCCGGCGTCTCCCGGGGCGCCCAGCTGCACCACTACCCCACCAAGGCCGCGCTGGTGACCGCCGCAGTCACCCACCTGACCGAGCGCCGGGCGGCCGAGCTGCGCGCCGAGGCGGCGCACCTGCCGGTCGGCCCGAAGCGGCTCGACGGCGTGGTCGACCTGCTCGCCGCCTCCTTCACCGGCCCGCTGTTCGTGGCCGCGCTGGAGCTGTGGGTGGCCGCGCGTACCGACGCCGAGCTGCGCGCCGCGCTGGTGCCGCTGGAGGCGCGGATCGGCCGCGAGATGCACCGGCTCACCGTCGAGCTGCTCGGTGTGGACGAACGCAAGCCGGGCGTACGCGAGTCGGTGCAGGCCACCCTCGACCTGCTGCGCGGCCTCGGCGTGGCCAACCTGCTCAGCGACGACTCGCCCCGCCGCGCCGCCCTGCTGCACACCTGGAAACGCCAGCTCGCCGCGCTGCTCACCCCCGAGAGCGAGCGGCACTGATCCCCTGACGCCCCACCCCCGCCCGGAGGCACAATGGTCGACCTGACAGCCCTGCTCGCGGATCTGGCCGCCGAGTCCGAACAGCTCGACGCGCTCGTCGCGGACCTGCCGCCGGAAGGATGGGAGCAGCCGACACCGGCCCCGGGCTGGACCGTCGCACACCAGGTCGCGCACCTGGCCTGGACCGACCACGTCGCCTACCTGGCGGCCACCGACGAGTCCGCGTTCTTCGCCTCGGTGATGGCCGCGCCGGACCCGTCGCGCCTGGTCGAGGACGGCGCCGAGTCCTTCCTCGCACCCTCGGCCGCGCTGCTGACCCGCTGGCGTTCCGGCCGGTCGGCGCTCGCCGGGGCGCTCGCCGCCGTCCCGGCCGGGCAGAAGATCCCCTGGTACGGCACCAGCATGTCGCCCACCTCGATGGCGACCGCACGGCTGATGGAGACGTGGGCGCACGGCGAGGACGTGGCAGACGCGCTGGGCGTCAGCCGTACCCCGACCGCGCGCCTGCGGCACATCGCGCACCTCGGCGTCCGTACCCTCGGGCACGGCTTCTCGGCCCATGGCCGCGAGGTGCCCACGGTGCCGGTGCGGGTCGAGCTGACCGCGCCCGCGGACGGTGACGTGTGGGAGTTCGGGCCGGCCGACGCGGCCGACCGGGTGACCGGCCCGGCACTCGACTTCTGCCTGCTCGTCACGCAGCGCCGGCACCGCGCGGACCTGGCCCTGGCCGCCACCGGGCCGGTGGCCGACGAATGGCTGGACGTGGCCCAGGCGTTCGCCGGCCCGCCCGGCGACAAGCGCGAACCGGCGAACGGAACCTCCTCATGAGCGTGCTGCGGATCGGGAACGCGTCGGGCTTCTACGGCGATCGCTTCTCCGCCTGGCGGGAGATGCTCGACGGCGGCGAGCTGGACGTGCTGACCGGTGACTACCTGGCCGAACTGACCATGCTCATCCTCGGCCGGGACCGGATGCGCGACCCGTCGCTCGGGTACGCCAAGACCTTCCTGCGCCAGGCGGAGGGCGTGCTCGGCACCGCGCTGGAGCGCGGCGTCACGCTGGTCACCAACGCGGGCGGCCTCAACCCGGCCGGGCTGGCCGACGCGATCCGGTCGCTCGGCGACCGGCTCGGCCTCCAGGTCCGGGTCGGGTACGTCGAAGGCGACGCGATCCAGCGGCCGGACGCGCTGACCGCGAACGCCTACCTGGGCGCGTTCGGGATCGCGGCCTGCCTCGACGCGGGCGCGGACGTGGTGGTCACCGGGCGGGTCACCGACGCCTCGCTGGCTGTCGGCCCGGCGATCGCCCGTTTCGGGTGGACCCGCGACGACCTCGACGCGCTGGCCGGCGCGACTGTGGCCGGGCACCTGATCGAGTGCGGCGCGCAGGTCACCGGCGGCAACTTCAGCTTCTTCACCGAACTACCGGACGGCGGGCACCGCCCCGGCTTCCCGATCGCGGAGCTGCACCCGGACGGCTCGTCGGTGCTCACCAAGCACGCCGGCACCGGCGGCGCGGTCACCGTCGAGACGGTCACCGCCCAGCTGCTGTACGAGGTGGGCGGGCCGGACTACCTCGGCCCGGACGTGGTGACGCGGCTGGACACCGTGCGGCTGGCACAGGAGGGCCCGGACCGGGTACGCGTCCTCGGGGTGCGCGGCACGCCGCCTCCGGACACGCTCAAGGTGGGTGTCAACAACCTGGGCGGCTTCCGCAACTCGATGACGTTCGTGCTGTGCGGGCTGGACATCCCGGCCAAGGCGGCACTGGTCCGGGGCCAGATCGAGGAGTCGGTCGGCACGGAGGGGATGGAGTTCACGCTGGCCCGCACCGACCACCCGGACACCGGCGACACCGAGGCGGCGAGCGCGCTGCTGCACGTACACCTGCGTGACGGCGACAAGTCGCGGGCCGGGCGGGCGTTCTCGGCGGCGGCGGTCGAGCTGGCGCTGGCCTCCTACCCGGGCTGCACGCTGACCACGCTGCCCGGCGACGCGACGCCGTACGGGGTGTTCACCGCCGACGCGATCGCGCAGGACGCTGTCGAGCACGTCGCGGTGCTGCCCACCGGCGAGCGGGTGCCGATCGCGCCGCCGACGGTGACGGGCGGTTTGCAGGGGGCCCCTGTACAACACGAGGCGTCAACAGGGGGCCCTTCCTTGCACGGGACGCGGCGGGGGCCGCTCGGTGAGCTGGTCGGCGCGCGGTCCGGCGACAAGGGTGGCGACGCCAACCTGGGCGTCTGGGCGCGTACCGACGCGACCTGGCCGTGGCTGCGCGACTGGCTGACCGTGGAGCGGCTGGCCGAGCTGCTGCCGGAGACCGCGGCGCTCACCGTCGAGCGGTACGAGCTGCCGAACCTGCGCGCTGTCAACTTCGTGATCCGCGGACTGCTCGGGCAGGGCGTGGCCGCGTCCACCCGGTTCGACCCCCAGGCCAAGGCGCTCGGCGAGCTGCTGCGCTCCCGGGTGGTCGACCTACCGACGGAGGTTCCGTCATGACCATCGTGGACACGCCGGAACGCCGCCAACTGCGCGAGCTGACCCGCTCGTTCGTGACCCGCGAGGTGCTGCCGCACCTGTCCGACTGGGAACGGGCGGGCGAGGTGCCCCGGTCGCTGCACGAGACCGCCGCCAAGATCGGGCTGCTCGGCATCGGCTTCCCGGAGTCGGTCGGCGGCAGCGGCGGTGGCCTGCTCGACTCGATGGTCGTCACCGAGGAGATCATCCGCTCGGGCGGGTCGTCCGGGCTGGTCGCCGCGCTGTTCACGCACGGCATCGCGCTGCCGCACATGGTCGAGACCCAGGACGAAGGGCTGATCGACAAGTACGTCCGGCCGGCGCTCGCCGGGACGATGATCGGCGCGCTGGCGATCACCGAGCCGGACGGCGGCTCGGACGTGGCGGGCATCCGCACCTGTGCGGTACGCGACGGCGACCACTACGTGGTAAACGGCTCCAAGACGTACATCACCAGCGGCGTCCGCGCCGACTTCGTCACCACTGCGGTCTGCACCGACTTCCCCGGCTCGGGCTCGGTCAGCCTGCTCGTCATCGACAAGGGCACGCCCGGGTTCACGGTGGGGCGGCGGCTGGAGAAGCTGGGCTGGCACTGCTCCGACACCGCCGAGCTGTCCTTCGTCGACGTGCGGGTGCCGGTGACGAACCGGGTCGGCCCGGAGGACACCGGATTCCTCGCCATCATGCAGCAGTTCGCCAACGAGCGACTGTCGCTCGCCACCCAGGCGTACGCGACCGCGCAGCGCTGCGTGGACCTGTCGGTGCAGTGGTGCCGGGACCGCCAGACGTTCGGCCGGCCGCTCGTCGGGCGCCAGGTCGTCCGGCACAAGCTGGCCGAGATGCACAGCCGCACCGACGCGGCGCGGGCGTACGTGCACGACGTCGCCGAGCGGGTGGCCGCCGGCCAGCCGGTGGTGACCGAGGTGGCGATGGCGAAGAACGTGGCGGTGGCCACCTGCGACTGGGTGGTCGACGCGGCGCTGCAACTGCACGGCGGCTTCGGCTACATGCGCGACGCCGAGGTGGAGCGGCACTACCGGGACGCCCGTCTGCTCGGCATCGGCGGCGGCACCACCGAGATCATGAACGAGATCATCGCGAAGGGCATGGGCCTATGAGCACGACTGTCCTGCAGAGCACCATCGACCCGTCCGCGCCCGCCTTCACCGCGAACCGGGAGGCGCTGCTGGAACGCCTGGCCGAGCTGGAGGAGGCGCTCGACCAGGCCCGGGGCGGTGGCGGCGAGAAGTACGTGACCCGCCACCACGGTCGCGGCAAGCTGCTCCCCCGGGAGCGGATCGAGCTGCTGCTCGACCCGGACAGCCCGTTCCTGGAGTTGTCGTCGGTGGCCGCGTACGGCACCGACTTCCCGGTCGGCGCCAGCACCGTGACCGGCATCGGCGTGGTCGAGGGCGTCGAGTGCCTGATCGTGGCGAACGACCCGACGGTACGCGGCGGCGCGATCAACCCGTGGTCGCTGGCGAAGACCCGGCGGGCGGGTGAGATCGCGGCGGCCAACCGGCTGCCGATGGTGAACCTGGTCGAGTCGGCCGGCGCCGACCTGCCTACCCAGGCGGAGATCTTCATTCCCGGCGGCCGGGTGTTCCGTGACCTGACCCGGCTGTCCGCGCAGCGGATCCCGACCGTGAGCGTGGTCTTCGGCAACGCCACCGCCGGTGGCGCGTACGTGCCGGGCATGTCGGACTTCACCGTCATGATCCGGGACCGCTCGCAGGTCTACCTGGCCGGGCCGCCGCTGGTGAAGATGGCCACCGGCGAGGTCACCGACGACGAGTCGCTCGGCGGCGCGGCGATGCACGCCACCACCTCCGGCCTGGCCGACTTCCTCGCCGAGGACGAGCGCGACGGCATCCGGCTGGCCCGGCAGTGCGTTCGCAGGCTCAACTGGCGCAAGCACGGCCCGCCGCCGCGCAACCCCCACCCGCTGCCACCCCGGTACGACCCGGAGGAGCTGCTCGGGATCGCCAGCGCCGACCTGAAGGTGCCGTTCGACCCACGGGAGGTGCTGGCCCGGGTGCTCGACGACAGCGCGTTCGACGAGTTCAAGCCCGGCTACGGCACCGCGCTGGTGACCGGCTGGGGTGAGCTGCACGGCTACCCGGTCGGTGTGCTCGCCAACGCCCGGGGCGTGCTGTTCAGCCAGGAGGCGCAGAAGGCGGCCCAGTTCATCCAGCTCGCCAACGCGGCGGACACACCGCTGGTCTTCCTCCAGAACACCACCGGCTACATGGTCGGCACCGAGTACGAGCAGCGCGGCATCATCAAGCACGGCGCCCTGATGATCAACGCGGTGTCGAACTCGAAGGTGCCGCACCTGACTGTCAACCTGGGTGCCTCCTACGGTGCCGGCAACTACGGCATGTGCGGCCGCGCGTACGAGCCCCGGTTCCTGTTCACCTGGCCGAACGCGAAGTCGGCGGTGATGGGTCCGGCGCAGCTCGCCGGCGTGCTGTCCATCGTGGCCCGGCAGGCGGCCGCCGCCCGGGGACGCGAGTACGACGAGGACACCGACGCCGCCATGCGGATGATGGTCGAGCAGCAGATCGAGTCGCAGTCCGGGGCGCTGTTCCTGTCCGGGCGGCTCTACGACGACGGGGTGATCGACCCCCGGGACACCCGTACCGTCCTCGGGCTGTGCCTGTCGGCGATCCACAACGGACCGGTGAAGGGCGCCGACGGTTTCGGCGTCTTCCGGATGTGACCTGTGAGCGCGAGGAACGCAGCGAAGCGGAGTCCCGCAGTCGCGAACGAAAGGCAGGCTCAGCGCCAATGATCACGAAGCTTCTGGTTGCGAACCGGGGCGAGATCGCCCGCCGGGTCTTCGCCACCTGCCGCGCCCTCGGCGTGGCCACCGTCGCCGTGCACTCCGACGCGGACGCCGACGCGCCGTTCGTCGCAGACGCCGACCAGGCCGTACGGCTGCCGGGGAACACGCCGGCCGAGACGTACCTGCGCATCGACGCCATCCTCGACGCGGCCCGGCGCTCCGGCGCGGACGCCGTCCACCCCGGCTACGGCTTCCTGGCGGAGAACGCCGAGTTCGCCGCGGCGGTGACCGACGCGGGCCTGACCTGGATCGGTCCGTCGGCCAAGGCGATCGCGGCGATGGGCGACAAGATGGCCGCCAAGGCGCTGCTCGCCGACGCGGGCGTGCCGATGCTGCCCACCTGGACCGACCCGGCCGAGGTCACCGCCTTCCCGGTGCTGGTCAAGGCCGCCGCCGGTGGCGGCGGCCGGGGCATGCGGATCGTCCGCGACGCGGCCGGCCTGGCCGAGGCCGTCGCTGGCGCGCGCCGCGAGGCGGCGGCGGCGTTCGGCGACGGCACGGTCTTCATCGAGCGGTACGTGGAACGCGGCCGCCACGTCGAGGTGCAGATCTTCGGTGACACCCACGGCACCGTCGTGGCGCTCGGGGTACGCGACTGCTCCATCCAGCGCCGTCACCAGAAGATCGTCGAGGAGGCACCGGGTGTGCTGCCCGACGACGTACGGGCGGCGCTGCACGAGGCGGCGGTGGCGGCCGGGCGCGCAGTCGACTACGTCGGCGCGGGCACAGTGGAGTTCCTGCTCGCGCCGGACGGTCAGGTGCACTTCCTGGAGATGAACACCCGCCTCCAGGTGGAGCACCCGGTCACCGAGCTGACCACCGGGCTGGACCTGGTCCGGCTGCAACTGCTCGTCGCCGAGGGCGAGCCGCTGCCGGTCACCACCACGCCGCCGGCCGACGGTCACGCCATCGAGGTACGGCTGTGCGCCGAGGACCCGGCTCAGGGTTTCCGTCCGGCCACCGGCACGCTGCACCGGTTCGCGATCCCCGGGGTCGCCGCCGAGTTCGGTCCGGCCCGCGGGCTGCGCCTGGACTCGGGTGTGGTGGACGGCTCGACGGTGAGCGTGCACTACGACTCGATGCTGGCGAAGCTCGTCGCCTGGGCGCCCACCCGCACCGAGGCGGCCCGCGCGCTCGCCGGCGCGCTGGCCCGCGCCGAACTGCACGGCGTGGCCACCAACCGGGACCTGCTGGTCCGTGTGCTGCGCAGTCCGGAGTTCGCCGCGGTGGACGTGGACACCGGCTTCCTGGACCGGCACCCGGAGGTGTTCGCGCCGCTGCTGCCTGCCGAGCAGCTTCCGGTCGCGGCGCTGGCCGCCGCGCTGGCCGGGGCCGCCG
>NZ_JBXUOV010000204.1:0-9631 GCF_057196585.1 Micromonospora sp. ATLC20 | reverse complement strand
GCCGGGGCGCGCGCCGCGACACCGACGCCGAGGACCCGGAAGCCGGCCCGGCCCGGCTGCGCGACCTCGCCGAAGCGGTCAGCCAGGCCGTCCGGGACGCCAAGCTCACCGCGCTGACCAGCCCGCTCGACGACCAGGCCGTGGGCGCGCTGCTGGCGCTCCCCGACCCGGCCGCCGAGGAGAAGGCACTGTCCGCGTTCGCCGCGGCGTTGCGCCGGGTACGCCTCGACGCCGCCCCCGCACGCCCTCCGGCGTCCCGCCCGTCGGAGTCGCCTGACCGGCCCGCCGGACGGGCCGTCGTGTCGGGGAGCGCGCGGCCGGTCGACGCGCCGCCCCGGGCTGCGATCGTGGTGGCGGCCGGGTCCGGTGTGAGCGGTCTGCGCGAGGCACGCCGGTCGTTGATCGAGGCGCGGCAGGTCGCCGAGGCGGCCCGGCGGGATCCCCGGGATCTGCCCTGCTACCGGCTGCCGCACGTGGGGCTGGCCGGGCTGCTGCACCTGTTGCGCGACGAGCCCCGGTTGCAGACTTTCGTCGAGCGCGAACTCGGGCCGCTGCTCGCCTACGACGCCCAGCACCCGCGGGAGCAGTTGCTCGGCACGCTGCGGGCGTACCTGGAGCAGGGACGGAACAAGTCGGCCGGCGCCGCCGCCGCGCATCTGTCCCGGCCGGCGTTCTACGAGCGGCTGGCCCGTATCGGCCGCATCCTCGATGCCGACCTCGACTCGGTCGACAGGTGTCTGTCCCTGCACGTGGCCCTGCTGGCCCTCGACGCCATCCGCACCCCCTGACCACCCCCGCCCCCGCCCCCGCCCGCCCCCGCCCCCCGCCCCGCCCGCCCTCTCGGCCTCTGCCGCGCCGATCTTGGAGTTGTGGCGCCCAAAATGCCGGCTACGCACCGTTATCAGAGGTGCCACAACTCCAAGATCGATGGGGTGCGGGCGGTGATCATGAGGTTGAGCCGGTGATTCGCCGGAATTCGCACCGTCAAGTTCATGATCGGCGGGGCGGGGGCGGGGGGCGGGTCAGGTCAGGGCGGTCAGGGTCTTGGCGTAGGGGGCGGGGATGAAGTTGTCGCCGCCGGGGGTGAACACGTCGGAGGTGGCCGCCGCCTGCCAGGCGGTGTCGGGCAGGGCCGCGACCAGGGCGCGTACCACAGGCACGTCGCGCCACTGGTCCTGCTGGGCGAGCAGGCTCAGCGCGACCACCGACTCCTCCACCTCGCCCACGCACTCGAACGGCTTGTGCCCGTCGATGCCGAGCAGCTCCCGGTAACCGGGGATCTGGGACTCGTCGGCCAGTAGGTCACCGCCGAAGATGCCGGTCAGCCGCTCGCGGGGCATGAACGGCGCCATGGCCAGGAACACGAACCGGCACTTCGGGCAGTCGCGGCACCAGCGCTCGCTCGCGTCGCGCAGCTTGAACGCGGCGTTGCAGCTGGTCACCACCGCGTCGTACCGGTCGATCTCGGCGAACAGCCGGGCGATGTGCAGCTCGGACAGGGAACGCAGCAGCGAGAAGTACGGCTCGGTGAGCCCCGCGTGCTCGGCCAGCGCCGCGCGCAGCAGCCCCTCGGCCTCCACGCCCTTCGACCACTGGTGGTTGATCTCGTGGCCGTTCCAGATCAGGTTCGGGTCGGACGCGGAACGCTCGTTCGACATCACCACCGGGCCGAGCCCGTGCAGGACGGCGGTGGCCACGGCGATCAGCGAGTTGATCGCGGTGACCGGGATGTGCCCGTTGCGCGCGCCTGCGGCGTTCAGCTCGAACAGCACCGGGTCCAGCCGCCGCCGAGCGGCCAGCGGCACCAGGTCCGACGCCTCGTTCACCGACACGATCACATGGTTCGGGTTGACCGAGAACGGCACCGGGTCGAGGCCGGCGCGCCGCAGCGCCTCCAGCGTGACGATGGAGTCCTTGCCGCCGCCGACAGCCGACAGCGGACGACGGTCGGAGTTGTCCACCGGCACCGCCGGGTCCACGGTGCCGGACGGCACCTCGGGACGCAGTTCCAGCACGTGCGGCAGCTCGTTGCGGTACGCGTACTCGGCGAGGCCCTTGGTGTAGACGGCGGTGACCAGCTCGACGGCGGCGGCGCCCAGCGGCGCGGGCAGCACCAGCCGGGGCGGCGCGGCGGCCTTGTAGTAGCTGACACCGGCGACCACGTGCAGCAGCTCCAGCACCCGGGACAGGGTGGCAGCTGTGGCGTCGGAGACCGGCTCGGCCGGCAGCGGAAGCGTGATCACCTCGGTGAACCGCTGCTCGCCGTCGGGACCGGTCAGGGCGTAGTCGAACAGGACCTCGCCGGTGGCGAAGTCGATCGAGTAGGACGGGAAGGTGAAGGCGTCCATCCGCCGCAGCTGCTCGTTGGGCACACGCCATACTAGGCCCTGGTTCGTCCGTCCGTGTCCGGCTGGGCCGGACCCTGCCCGCCGTCGACCGAGTCCGAGGAGAGCCCGTGCGCCTGTCTGATCTGCGCGGACGTCATGTCGCCGTCTGGGGCGCCGGCCGCGAGGGCCGGGCCGCGGTGACCGCGATCGCCGCGCACGGGCCGGCCGGCCTGGTCGTCGTCGACGACAGCGCCAACTTCCTCACCCTGCCCTGGGACGGCCCGCTGGCCGCCGCCGCGCCGCTCGTCACCGGCGAGGAGGGCTTCGAGCGCCTGGCCGCCGCCGACGTGGTGGTCCGCTCGCCGGGTGTGCCGAACACCCACCCGTGGATGGTGGAGCTGCGCCACCGGTCCGTGCCGGTCACGCAGGGCAGCGCGCTGTGGATGGCCGACCACGCGGACCGGACCGTCGGGGTGACCGGCAGCAAGGGCAAGAGCACCACGTCCAGCCTGATCAGTCACCTGCTCACCGCGATGGACCGGCCGAACGTGTTCGGCGGCAACATCGGGGTGCCGCTGCTGGACCTGCCCGAGGCGGAGCTGTACGTGCTGGAGCTGTCCAGCTACCAGTGCTCCGACCTGACCGACTCGCCGCGCGTGGCGGTGGTGACCGCGCTGTTCCCCGAGCACCTGGACGCGCACGGCGGCGAGCGGGAGTACTACCGGGACAAGCTGAACCTGATCGCGCACGGCCCGCACGCCGTCGTAGTAAACGGCGCCGACCCGCGGCTGGCGGCGGAGCTGGGCGACCGGGCCGCGGTACGCGCGGGCTCGCCGGACACCACGCACGTGGCCAGCGGGCCGGACGGCACCCGGTGGTTCCACCTGCGGGACACGCCGCTGTTCCCGCGCGCCGTGCTGCCGCTGGTCGGGCGGCACAACGAGGGCAACCTCTGTGTCGCGCTCGCGGTGCTTGACGCGCTCGGCGTCGACCTGGTGGCGCGCAGGGACAGCCTCGCCGTGGCGGTCGCCGAGTTCCAGGGCCTGGCGCACCGGCTCACCGAGATCGCCGATCCGTCCGGGCTGACGTTCGTCGACGACACGCTCGCCACCAGCCCGTACGCGGCCATGCACGCGATCGACGCGTACGAGGGACGGCCGTTGACGGTGATCGTCGGCGGCGCCGACCGGGGGCTGGACTACAGCCCGCTGCGCGCGCACCTGGCCGATCGGGAGATCACCGTGATCGGCGTGCCGGACAGCGGCCCCCGCATCGTGGAGGCGCTGTCCGGACTGCCGTCGGTGCGTACCGAGCTGGCCGACGACCTGGTCGCCGCCGTCGGGCTGTCCCGCAAGCTGACCCCGGCCGGCGGGGTGGTGCTGCTGTCCCCGGCGGCGCCGAGCTACGGCCGGTTCCGCAACTTCGAGCACCGCTCCGAGGTGTTCGCGCAGGCGGTGGCGGACACCGCCCGCTGAGTCAGCCGCGCTCCGCCCGCGTGTGCCGGGGCGGCCCCGGCTCGGCCGACAGGAGCGCGTCGAGCGACTCGGTGGGCGCCGAGCCGTCCACCGGCTCGCGCGGCCCGGGTGCCGTGCCGACGGACGTCGCACCAGCGAGCGTCGTGTCGGCGGACGTCGCGTCGGCGGGTGTCGCCTCGGAGGGCGGCGTGTCGGCTGGTGTCGCGGCCGGGCCGGCGCGGGGAGCCCGCCGCTTGACCGGCGTCCAGGCGAACGCGAGCGCCCCGCCGACGAGCGCGAGCAGCATGCCGATCAGGAACCCGCCCAGGTTCGAGGTGAGCCAGGAGACCAGCCCCAGCACCAGGGAGACCACCGCGTAGAAGACGCGTTGCTGCGGCGTGGTGATCAGCAGCACGCCGCAGATCACCAGGATCAGGGGGACCAGGTACGCGGCCAGCCCCTGCGGCCCGACGTGCAGCAGCACCCCGAGCGGCGCCCGCAGTGTCACGAGCATCTCCGCGCCGCCGAGCGCGATGAGCAGCCCGGCGGTGAACGGCCGCGCCCGGCGCCAGCGCCGCCAGCGTGTCCGGACGCCGGCGGCGGGCGCCGAGTGCTGTCCCGCGCTCACCTCAGCACCCTTCGGAGCTGAAGCCCATGCGCAGGTTGGGCAGCGTGAAGACGGCGGCGGTGGTGGCGTAGTTGTTCTGCCGCAGGTTGGTGATGGTCACGGTGTCGGCCTGCTGGGCGAACACGCCCGGGTTGCCCTTGACCCCGGGGACCTTGTCGACGGTGCTGGCGTCCTGCCCGACGTCGATGTTCTTGAAGGAGGCGTTACCGGCGATCTCGTCGCCGTCGACCACGAGCGTGCGGGCGGAGACGGGCTTGCCGGAATTGCCGGCGGTGATCCGCAGGTTGGTCCCGCCCAGGTTGATGCTCTGGCAGAGATTGGTCAGCTCGGCCTTGTCGATCGCCGAGACGATCACGAGCACCTGGCCGCCGGTGTCGCCCTGGTTGGGGCTGTCCGGGATCATCTGGTCGAGTGTGGCGAACTGCTCGAACCCGGTGCCCTCCAGTTTGTCGGCGGTGACCGTGAACGGCATGCCCGAGATGGCGAACTGCGCGCCGAGCACACCCTGCGCGGTCAGCACCACCATGCCGGCCGCGCCGGCCGCCACGGCGCCGAACGTGACGGCGAACCGGCGCCAGCGTACGCCGCTCCGCGGTTGATCGGTCTCGACCTGATCGATCTGCTCCGACATGCCGGCCCCTTTCGAGATCAATTCATCTGCGACGATGTGAATTGGCTTCGCAGGATGTGCGCGCCGAGGGGCGCAGGCCGAAGTTACCGCTGAGTAAAGGGGCGGTCAACTGCCTGTGGCAGATCGTTGGGCGGCATTTGCCAAAAGCGGCCAAAGTGAAAAACCGCTGCGGTTTCCGACCGGTCAGGGCTGGCCGGGTGCGCAGGGCGCGGTGGCGGCCGGGCCGTCGTCCGTCCCCGCCGCCCGCGCGACGCGGCCCGCCTCTCGTGGGCCGAGGAACGGCGCGGTCGCCGCGTACGTGAGCGCCGGCAGCAGCGACGGCAGCTCGTCGGCCCGCCCCTGCGCCACCCGCTCACGGATGGTGGCGTGGATGCCGCCGACCACTATGGACAGCAGCGCGTCCCGGTCCACGCCGGCCGGATCCGGCCCGGCGCCGGCGAAGAACCGGCGGAAGCTGCTCAGCAGCGCGTCGCGCTCCCGGCGGGCGTCCGGTCCGGCCGCGTCCACCTCGACCAGCGCCATCCGGGCGAAGGCGGGCACGCTCGCCAGCACGTCGAGCAGCGTGCGCAGCGCCGCCCGGGCGGCCTGCGGCCAGTCCGGGCGGGCGTCGCGGTAGGCATCCTCCATCAGGTGCGACACCACCGCGATGCCGTGCCGGTACGCGGCCAGGAACGCGTCCTGCTTGCCGCTGAACAGCGCGTAGAACGCGGGCCGGGTGACTCCGGCGGCGTGGCAGATGTCGGTGACCCGGGCGTTGTCGTACCCCCGGCTGGCGACCTCCCGGACCAGGCCGTCGAAGAGGCGGTCGCGCTGGGTCGCCGCGACCTCCTCGGCCGGCACGCGGCGCGGGCCGCGCTTGATGGCGCGGTCCGGGTCGCGGCCGTGGCGGGCGCCCGGCAGGGGCACGGGCGCCGGCGACGGCGGGCTCGGGACTGTCACTCATCGACCTTTCTTGATGCGTTGACTTTACGACCCTCCGGGGTTTATAACTTTCGACACGCTCAGTTCACGTCTCGTCACCGCTGGTGATCTCTCCCGATCGGTCACCCGAACGCGTCGAAGGAGGGCCGGATGGCTGCCATTATCGCCGCGCGGACCCGTCCCCCCAAGACCGGAGAGACCCAGGTGACGCGGCGACGCCGCACTGCGCCACGCCGCCCGGCCCGCTGAGGCCGCAACGGCGCACCACCACCCGCGACGGCCCGGTCCCGGCCGCCGCGCCCACCGGCTCCGTCCACCCCGGACGCCGCCGGCACCGTTTCCTGTCCCACCGCCGGAAGGAACAACCATGCCCAGGTACGGACGCATCGGCGCGGGCCTCGCCGCCCTGGCGCTGCTGACCGGTCTGGTCGGCGCCGCCCCCGCCACCGCCGCACCCACCACCTCGCTCGCCAGCGCCGTGCTGACCTACCCGACCGTCGCCGGCACCGCCGTGTCGGTGGGCGACGTCATCCAGGCCAGCCTGCGCAGCGGCACCAACGCCACGTTCTACTCCTCGACCAGCGGCAGCACCGGCGTCAAGTGCGCCGCGTCCAGCTTCAGCGCCAAGGTGCTGACCAACCCGACCGCACCCGGCACCGCGACCGAGAGCCTCACCGCGCAGTCGTTCTCCAGCTGCACCACGAACGTCTTCGGCACCACCGGCGTGCAGAGCGTCACCGTCAACAACCTGCCCTACACCACGTCGGTGACCAGCGCGGGCGTGGTCACCATCTCCGGCACGGCGGCGGCGCCGATCCAGAGCACCGTCGTGCTCAACTCGCTGCTCGGCGCGATCACCTGCGTCTACCGGACCAGCACGAACACGCTGACCGGTACGGCGTCCAACGGCACCAACTCGATCAGCTTCACCAACCAGGTCCTGACCAAGTTCTCCGGGCCGTCGCTGTGCTTCGGCACCGCGTACTTCACCGCCTCGTACTCGCCGGTGAAGGACACCAGCAAGACCGGCAGCCCGGCGGTCTACGTCAACTGACACCCGGCTCTCGGGCCGGTGCGCGGCGGTTCGCCGGGCACCGGCCCGGACGCCGGTTCAGCCCGCCGTCAGCGTCGCGTGCAGCGCGCGCATCGACCGCAGCGCCGACCGGATCTCCTGGAGGTAGCGGCCCGGCGTCAGGGTCGGTTCCGGTACGGCGACAGCGGCGCGCGCGGCCGGGTCCACACCGACCGTCTCGATGCCGCACCCGTACGGCACGGCGAGCGTCCGCAGCGCGTCGCAGTGCTGGAACGGCACGTAGATCGGGGCGGTCACCATCAGCACCGGGTCGTCCGCGCGCAACCGCACGTGCTCGGCCCAGAACCGCTGCGTGTCGGCGGTGTGCGCGCGACGGTGGTCCGGTTCGCTGGACGGCGCGGCGAGCACCCGTACCGGGGGCAGTCCGGCCGGCCGGTAGGTGCGCGAGGACCAGGACCGATGCGGATGACCGGCCGGCTCGCCGCGCTCGTCGTCCGGCGCGTCCACTCCGAACGCCAGCCGTACCCCGGCGTCGAGGACGTCCACCTCGGTGACGCGGCCGGACAGGCCGGCGGCGTCGAGCGTGCGGGACTCGGCCGCCGACAGCGGCCGGAAGCTGCCGAGCACGGCCACCTCGCCGGTCACCTCGGCCGCGCTCCGGGCCAGCACCGCCGCGTACGCGGTGCGCCGAAGGCAGGCGTGCGCCAGCCCGCCGAGCACCAGCAGGTG
Source organism: Micromonospora sp. ATLC20 (assembly GCF_057196585.1). Classification (NCBI taxonomy): domain Bacteria; kingdom Bacillati; phylum Actinomycetota; class Actinomycetes; order Micromonosporales; family Micromonosporaceae; genus Micromonospora; species Micromonospora sp. ATLC20. The sequence continues at coordinate 1,908 of NZ_JBXUOV010000204.1, read as the reverse complement.
CGCGTACCCGGATCGGGCCGGCGCGGCGGCGCGGACCAGGCCCAGCGTGGCGGCGGCGCTCAGCACCAGTCCGGCGGTGGCCGGGTCGAACGCCGGTTCCCGGGCGTCCGGGCGTTCCCGTCCCTGCCGGAAGTCCCAGCGGCGGGCGGAGAACGCGTCCAGCCCGGCCAGCACGGCCGCCAGGTCGCCGTCGGGCCAGTCGCCGCCGAAGTGCGCCACGAGCTGCCGCACCGGCGCCGACTCCACCCAGGACCGGACCCCGTCGAGCAGTTGTGCCCGCGTCGTCCCCGCCGCGCCGCCCGGCAACGTCACCTGATCCGTCCGCACCCGGCGGATGCTACCGGCGGGCCGACTCGCACAGTGCCGGTTGTCCCGGTCCCGGTCGTGGTGGGAACGTGCGGGGATCCACCTCCGCTGAAGGGTGCGCCGATGACCTCCGACGACCTGCTGGCCCGGCACCGGGCCGTGCTCCCGTCCTGGATGCCGCTCTACTACGCCGAACCGCTGGAACTCGTCGCCGGCTCCGGGCGCCGGGTCACCGACGCGGCCGGCCGGACCTATCTGGACTTCTTCGGCGGGGTGCTGACCACGATGGTCGGCCACGACATCCCGGAGATCCGGGAGGCGGTCGAACGGCAGCTACGGACCGGGCTCGTGCACACCTCGACGCTCTACCTGATCCGGCAGCAGGTCGAGCTGGCCGAGAAGATCGCCCGGCTCTCCGGCATCCCGGACGCCCGCGTCTTCTTCACCAACTCCGGCACCGAGGCGAACGAGGCAGCGCTGCTGGTCGCCACCAACCACCGGCGCTCGCACCAGATCCTCGCGGTGCGCAACAGCTACCACGGCCGGTCGTACGCGACGATGGGCGTCACCGGCAACCGCGGCTGGTCGGCCAGCTCGCTCAACCCCTTGCAGGTGGCCTGGCTGCACTCCGGGGAGCGGCTGCGCGGTCTGCTGGCCCGGCTCGACGCCGCCGACCGGGTCGACGCGGCGGTCGAGGATCTGCGCGAGGTGCTCGCCACCCAGACCGCGGGCGACGTGGCCTGTCTGATCGCCGAGCCGGTCCAGGGCGTCGGCGGCTTCGTGCACGGCCCGGACGGGCTCTTCGCCGCCTGGAAGAAGGTGCTCGACGAGCACGGCATCCTGCTGATCAGCGACGAGGTGCAGACCGGGTGGGGCCGTACCGGCGAGCACTTCTGGGGCTACCAGGCGCACGGCGTGACGCCGGACCTGCTCACCTTCGCCAAGGGCATCGGCAACGGGTTCGCGCTCGCCGGGGTGGTCGGCCGGGCCGAGGTGCTGGAGTCGGTGCCGGCGATCAGCTTCTCCACGTTCGGCGGCAACCCGGTCTCCACCGCCGCCGGCAACGCGGTGCTCGACTACCTGCTCGACCACGACCTCCAGGGCAACGCCGCCCGGGTCGGCGCGATCCTGGGCGACGGCCTGCGCGCGGCCGTCGCCGGGCTGGACCAGGTGGCCGAGGTACGCGGCAAGGGCCTGATGCTCGCCGTCGAGTTCGTCCACCCGGGCACGGTCGAGCCGGACGCGGTGCTGACCACACGCGTCTTCGAGGCGTGCCGGGCCGGCGGCCTGCTCGTGGGCAAGGGCGGCCTGTACGGCAACGTGATCCGGATGGGCCCGCCGCTGACGCTCACCGAGGACGAGGCCCGGGAGGGCCTGGCGATCATGGTCGACGCGATCCGCGCCTCGATCGACGCGTGAGCGTCAACCCGGCCGGCGCCGGCCCGCCGGTCCGGACCTGAGCAGCCGCAGCAGACCCGCCCCGGCCAGGTACGCCACCAGTGCCGGGGCGGGCAGGCCCAGCGGCTCCGGCGCCGCCTCGGGCGCGAGGCTGTTCAGCAGCAGGCCGACGAGCACGCCCGCGTACCCGGCGACGGCCAGACC
>NZ_JBXUOV010000203.1:0-9672 GCF_057196585.1 Micromonospora sp. ATLC20 | reverse complement strand
GGCCGCGGGCGGGACCGCCCGGACGCGCCGGCGTCGGCGCAGCGCGGAGCGGCGCAGGGCCGGTACGGCGAGCAGCGCCAGCAGCGCCAGCGCACCGGCCAGCCACCACGGCCAGACTGGGCTCTCCTCGGCCGGGCCGCCCTGGTTCAGCGTCAGGCCCTGGTCGGTGTCCTTGTCCAGCCGGTCCGCCTCGTTCGGCCCGGCCGACGGGCCGGCCGCGTCGGGAGCGCTGGTGCTGCCGGCCGACGGGGTGACCTCCTCGGGGGCGTCGATGTCCGGCGCCCAGGCCGAGCGGACCGAGCCCGTCACGGCCGCCGCCGGGGTGGCGTCGAACGGCACCCAGCCGATCCCGCTGAAGTTGACCTCGGTCCAGGCGTGCAGGTTGCGGTTGGTCAGCACGTACGTGCTGCCGTCGGCGTTGCCGCCGTTGGTGAACCCGACGGCCACCCGGGCCGGGATACCGGCGGCCCGGACCAGCCAGGCCATCGCCGCCGCGTACTGCTGGCAGTAGCCGACCTTGGTGGCGAGGAAGTCGGTGATGTCCTCCCCGCTGCTGCCGTTGCGGGTGGACAGCGCGTAGGTGAAGCCGTTCTCCACGGAGAAGTAGTCGTAGATCGCCCGGACCTTGTCGTAGTCGTTCGACTTGCCCTTCACCAGCTGCGCGACCAGTTCCTCGACGGCCGGGACGGACGGCCGCTCGGTCTGCTGCCGCATCACCGGGCTGTCCGAGGGCAGCGACGGGGCCGCGCGCAGCGCCGCCGGGCTGAAGGTGGACCGTACGTAGTCGAACGAGTAGCTCTTGCCGCGGGCGTTGTCCCGGTTGGAGAAGACGACCTGCTGGTTCGGGTCGTACAGCCAGTTGCCGTTGAGGTCGTCGGTGTTGACCGGCTCGGCGTAGACCGGCAGCAACGGCATGTTGAGGTTCTTCGTCACCTCGACCGTGGCGCGGTAGCGCTGCTGCTCGACACCGCGCGTGGCGCGTTCCCCCGGGTCGGGCAGCGGGCGGGTGACCGGCCGCCCGGTAGGCACGCGTGCCTGGAAGCCGCTCGGCCGCAGGTCGTCCACCACGCCCAGGCGCAGGTAGAACGGGGTGGTCTCGTTGGTACTGACCTTGACCAGCTCGACTTCCTCGTTCTGGTTGAGCTGGCCGCTGAGCGCCGCGAACAGGTCGACCCGGCCCGAGCTGCCGCCCTGGCCCGGGCGCCCGTTGCCTTCGCCGGGCCCGGCGCCGACGTTGTTCAGCAGCCCGCCGGTCATCCCGGGCACTGCGAGCGGCAGCGCCACCGCCACGATCACGCCGACCACGGCGAGCCGCCGTCCGGCCGCGGCGAGCGGGGACGCCTCCCAGACGTCCACGTCACGGCCCTCGCCGGTGAACCGGCGGCCGAACCGGCGTACCCGGTCGACGTTGTCGGTGACCAGCAGCCAGAGGTAACCGGCGGCGCCGACCACGAACGGGGTGGCCGGGACGCTGTCCACGTAGACCGCGACCGGCACCGAGTAGATGGCGAGCATCGGCAGACCGGCCAGCGCCGGGCGGCGCAACCCGACCGCGAGCACGTCCACCACCACCGCGACCGCGCCGATGCCGAGCACCGCGAGGAACAGCAGCGAGTCGACGTCCGGCACCTTCACGCCGTACGAGCGCATGTCCTGCAACGACGTCTGGAGCAGGTCGCCGAAGTGGGCGAACGTGGCCGGGGTCGGCACGAACGCGAGCAGTTCGGTGCCGCCGGGGAAGACCCAGGTCAGGCCCAGGGTCAGCCCGCCCAGCATGGCCAGTACCTGCCCCCACAGCGGGAACCGGCCCAGCCGGCTCAACGCGGCCGCGCCAGCCACCACGGCGACCACGACGGCGGCCTGGATCAGCCAGGTCCAGCGTTCGAAGATCGCCGACAGGGGGGCCGCCGCCAGCAGTGTCGCCGCCGCGGCGACGAACCCGATGTTGCGGTGCGGGGTCACAGGGGGATCCTTCCCGTCATCGTCGTCCGCCGGCCACCGTCTCGGCCATGGCGGCCCGCAGCGCGAAGCCCTGCGAGCCCCGTCCGGCCTGCGGCCACAGCATCGGCAGCCGGGTGCCGTGCTCCACCCCGATGACCCGCCAACCGCTCTGCAGCAGCGTGAGCGCGGCGGCGCCGTGTGCCCGCTCCGCCTCGGCCCGGGCGTTCGGTGGCAGGTTGAGCCAGGTGTTGCTGTCGAGCAGGAACGCCACGCAGGTGGCGCCGTTGCCGCGCAGCCCGGCCAGCAGTTCCGCCTCGGCGGTGCCGAGCGTGCCGAGCAGCGCGATGATCAGACCGCCGTCGGCCCGCTGCCGGACCTGCTGCACGAGCGTGGTGATCTCGCCGCGCCGGTCCAGGTGCACGTCGGCGAGGTGGTCGAGCAGCAGTCCCTCGCCGCCCGCCTCGGTGGCGCCGACGTCGGCGCCGTTGCCGGTGACCAGCCGCAGCTTGTAGCCGGCCTCGCGCAGGTGCACGGCGATGCTGGCGGCGGCCGAGACCGCCCACTCGAAGCTGGCCGTCGGGCCCTCGCCCCGGTGCCCGCCGGCACGGGTGTCGAGCACCACCGTGGCGCGGCTCTCCCACGGCTGCTCCTCGCGGCGCACCATCAGCTCACCGGTGCGGGCGGTGGACTTCCAGTGCACCCGGCGCAGGTCGTCGCCCCTCCGGTACTCCCGGGTGGCGGCGTCGTCCTCGCCGTGCACCGCCACCGACCGGGCCCGGCTGTCGCCGCTGCCGGCGTACTCACCTGGTAGCCGGACCGACGGCAGCGGGGTGACCTGCGGGATCACCGTGAGGTGGTCGGTGCTGGGGAACGACCGGGTCAGCTCGCACAGGCCGAACGGGTCGGTCAGCCGGATCACCAGCGGCCCCACCTCGTAGCGGCCGCGCACGTCCGCGCGGACCGTGTACGCCACGGAGCTGGCCTGGTGCGCGCCGAGCCGCTCCAGCACCACCCGGGGCCGGCTGCCCAGCGCGTACGGCAGGCGGTCCTCCAGCAGCAGCGTGCCGGTGGGCAGGCGGGACAGGTTCTGCAGCCGCAGCACCACGCGGGAGCTGGCCCCGACCGGCACCCGGTGCGGCTCCAGCGACCTGTTGCAGGCCAGCTTGTACCGGCTGCGCCCGACGTACGCGGCGGCCAGCAGCGGCAGCACGGCGAGCAGGACCGCCACCCGGAGCAGGTCCTTCTCGCCCAGGATGCCGGCGGAGATCGCCGCGGCCACCGCGGCCGCCAGGAAGGAGCGGCCGCGGGTGGTCAGCCCACGCAGGCCGTCGCGCACGTCACGGCCTCCGCGGCTCGTACGGCCCGCGGCCGTTGTTGCCGCCGCCGGGGCGGGTGTCGTACGGCGAGCGCTGCCGGTCGTGCGGGAGCGGCAGGCGGTGCACCAGCTCGGAGACGATCGCGTCGGTGGTGCGCCGGGCCAGCTGCGCGTCCGCGGTCGGGATGATCCGGTGCGCCAGCACCGGCACCGCGAGCACCTGGAGGTCGTCCGGCAGGACGTAGTCGCGGCCCTCCAGGGCGGCCACCGCGCGGGCGGTGCGCAGCAGCTGGAGCGTGGCCCGCGGGGACGCGCCCAGGCGCAGGTCGGGCGCCTCCCGGGTGGCGGTGACCAGGTCGATCGCGTACTGCTTGACGGCGTCGGCGACGTGTACCTGCCGGACGTGGCCGATCAGCCGGCGGACGGTGGCCGCGTCGGAGACCGGCCGCAGCCCGGGCAGCGGGTCGGTGGCGCCGTGCCCGTCGAGCATGGCCAGCTCGGCGCGCGGGTCCGGGTAGCCCATGGCGATGCGGGCGGTGAACCGGTCGCGCTGCGCCTCGGGCAGCGGGTAGGTGCCCTCCATCTCGATCGGGTTCTGCGTCGCGATCACCATGAACGGCGTCTGCAACTGGTAGGTGACCCCGTCGACGGTGACCTGCCGCTCCTCCATGCACTCCAGCAGCGCCGACTGGGTCTTCGGCGAGGCCCGGTTGATCTCGTCGCCGACCACCAGGTTGGCGAAGACCGCGCCGGGGCGGAACTCGAAGTCGTGCGTCTCCTGGTTGTAGACGCTGACACCGGTGACGTCGCTGGGAAGCAGGTCGGGGGTGAACTGGATCCGCCGGACCGAGCAGTCGATGGACCGGGCCATCGCCTTGGCGAGCTTGGTCTTGCCGACGCCGGGCACGTCCTCGATGAGCAGGTGACCCTCGGCCAGCAGCACCGCCAGGGCGAGCCGGACGGTGGCGGTCTTGCCCTCGATGACCTGCTCGATGTTGGCCACGATGGCCTCGCTGGCGGCGCGGAACTCGTCGTGCGGCAGCAGACCGCCCACCTCGTCCCAGGTCTGTTGTGTCACGGGCCTCCTCCTCGTCGCCTGGACGGCAGCTCTTTATAGAGCACCTGGACCCGCCGTTGGGTTCGCGACGCCGAGCCTCGTCTGCCGCAGAAATCTCATTGGTATCTCAGGCTAACCATGTTTGTCGTTACTGCCGACTCCCGCAGGTGGTCGGTCGGTTACGCCCGGAATATTCGCCGGACCGGGGGACCGGCCGCCGCGGGTGGAACGGGCGCGCCGCCACCGAGGGGTGCGAGGTACACTGCCTGCATGGCCGGGTTCTTCCTGCTTCTTACCGAGCCGTGTTGATGCGCTGAAAGCGCGACAGCACGGCCGCCCCTCCTGCGCGAGGGGCTTTTTTGTGCCCGCAGCAGACCGCCCACAATTTTTTCGAATCGATCCGCGCCGAGGAGACGCCATGAGTGAGGCAGCCGCACCGGCGACCGACATCCCCCCGTTCCGGTACACCGCCGCCCTGGCCGACGAGATCGAGCACCGCTGGCAGGACACCTGGGCGCGGGAGGGCACCTTCCACGCGCCGAACCCGGTCGGCCCGCTGGCCGACCCGGGCCACCCGCGGGCGGGCGCCGAGAAGATGTACGTGCTGGACATGTTCCCGTACCCGTCCGGTGCCGGCCTGCACGTCGGTCACCCGCTGGGCTACATCGGCACCGACTGCTACGCCCGTTACCAGCGGATGGCCGGGCGCAACGTGCTGCACGCGATGGGCTTCGACGCGTTCGGCCTGCCCGCCGAGCAGTACGCGGTGCAGACCGGCACCCACCCGCGGACCACCACCGAGGCCAACATCGAGCGGTTCAAGGCGCAGCTGCGCCGGCTGGGGCTGGCTCACGACGAGCGGCGCTCGGTGGCGACCATCGACACCGAGTTCTACCGCTGGACCCAGTGGATCTTCCTGCAGATCTTCAACTCCTGGTACGACGCGGACGCCAAGAAGGCCCGGCCGATCGCCGAGCTGATCGCCGAGTTCGAGGGCGGCACCCGCGCCACCCCGGACGGGCGTCCGTGGGCCGAGCTGACCGTGGGGGAGCGGCGCAAGGTCGTCGACGACCACCGCCTGGCGTACGTCTCGGAGGCGCCGGTGAACTGGTGCCCGGGACTGGGCACCGTGGTGGCCAACGAGGAGGTCACCGCCGACGGCCGGTCCGAGCGCGGCAACTTCCCGGTCTTCAAGCGCAACCTGAAGCAGTGGATGATGCGGATCACCGCGTACGGGGACCGGCTGCTGGAGGACCTGGACACACTGGACTGGCCGGAGCCGATCAAGCTGCAGCAGCGCAACTGGATCGGCCGGTCGACCGGCGCGCACATCGACTTCCCGACCGACGCCGCCCCGGTGCGGGTGTTCACGACCCGGCCGGACACCGTCTTCGGCGCCACCTACATGGTGCTGGCGCCCGAGCACGAACTGGTCGACGTGCTGACGCCGGCCGCCTGGCCGGAGGGGACGAAGGACGCCTGGACCGGCGGGCACGCCGGCCCGCGTGAGGCCGTCGAGGCGTACCGGAAGGCCGCCGCGGCCAAGACGGACGTGGAGCGGCAGGCGGACAGCAAGGAGAAGACCGGCGTCTTCGTCGGCGCCTACGCGACCAACCCGGTGACCGGCGGGCAGATGCCGATCTTCATCGCCGACTACGTGCTGGCCGGGTACGGCACCGGCGCGATCATGGCGGTGCCGGCCCAGGACGAGCGGGACTGGGACTTCGCCGAGGTCTTCGAGCTGCCGATCGTGCGGACCGTGCGGCCGCCGGAGGGCTTCGACGGCAAGGCGTACACCGGTGACGGCCCGGCGATCAACAGCGCCGCGCCGGAGCGCGGCATCGACCTGGACGGCCTGGGCGTCGCCGACGCGAAGGCCCGGATCATCGAGTGGCTGGAGGCGAACGGGCACGGCGCCGGCGCGGTCACCTGGCGGCTGCGCGACTGGCTGTTCTCCCGGCAGCGCTACTGGGGTGAGCCGTTCCCGATCGTCTACGACGAGACCGGGGCGCCGATCGCGCTGCCCGAGTCGATGCTGCCCGTCGAGCTGCCCGAGGTGGAGGACTTCTCGCCGAAGACGTTCGACCCGGAGGACGCCGACAGCACCCCGGAGACCCCGCTGTCGCGGCGGCGCGACTGGGTGGAGGTGGAGCTGGACCTGGGCGACGGGCCGAAGCGCTACACCCGCGAGACCAACGTGATGCCGCAGTGGGCCGGCTCCTGCTGGTACGAGCTGCGCTACCTGGACCCGGCCGACTCGCAGCGCTTCGCCGACCCGGAGAACGAGGCGTACTGGATGGGGCCGCGCCGCGACGGCGACTGCGGTGGCACCGACCTGTACGTCGGCGGCGCCGAGCACGCCGTGCTGCACCTGCTGTACGCGCGTTTCTGGCACAAGGTGCTGTACGACCTGGGCCACGTGTCGTCGTTCGAGCCGTTCCGCCGCCTGTTCAACCAGGGCATGATCCAGGCGTACGCGTTCGTCGACCCGCGCGGCGCCTACGTGCCCGCCGAGGAGGTCGTCGAGGTCGACGGCCGTTGGTTCCACGGCGAGACCGAGGTGCGGCGCGAGTACGGCAAGATGGGCAAGTCGCTGAAGAACGTGGTCACCCCGGACGACATGTGCGCGGCGTACGGCGCGGACACGTTCCGGGTGTACGAGATGTCGATGGGCCCGCTGGAGGTGTCCCGCCCGTGGGAGACCCGGGCCGTCGTCGGCGCGTACCGGTTCCTGCAGCGGGTCTGGCGCACCGTCGTCGACGAGCAGACCGGTGAGCTGCGGGTCACCGACGAGCCGGCCGACGAGGCGACCCGGCGGCTGCTGCACAAGGCGATCGACGGGGTCCGCGCCGACATGGACGGGATCCGGTTCAACACCGCCATCGCCAAGCTGATCGAGCTGACGAACGGCCTGACCCGGCTGGCGCGTACGCCGCGCGAGGTGGCCGAGCCGCTGGTGCTGATGGTCGCCCCGTTCGCCCCGCACATGGCCGAGGAGCTGTGGCGCAAGCTGGGCCACGAGACCTCGCTGGCGTACGCGGACTTCCCGGTCGCCGACCCGGCCCTGCTGGTGGCCGAGTCGGTCACCTACCCGGTGCAGGTGAACGGCAAGGTCCGGGGCCGGGTCGAGGTGCCCGCCGACGCGTCCGAGGAGACCGTCCGCGCGACCGCGCTGGAGGCGGTCGCGGGCGCGCTGGGCGGCAAGGAGCCGCGCAAGGTGATCGTGGTGAAGGGCCGGATGGTGTCTGTGGTCGCCTGACCGGCGGCCGTGAGCCGGAGGCGCGTCCCGCAGGCGGGGCGCGCCTCAACCCGGCGGCGGCTCCCCGTGGTCCGTCATGGGCACGCCGGCAGTGGCGGCAGCCGGTCCAGGCGCAGCAGCGAGTACGCGTGCCGCTCCGTGGGGACCGAGTTGTCGTCCGGGTCCATCAGCAGCGCCGAGCCCGAGACCATCGCCTGGGCGTGGTCCGCGGTCAGCCGGACGTACGAGCCGGTCCGCAGGTCGGCCACGTACCAGCCCAGGTGGTAGTCGAAGAGCACCAGGTCGCCGACCGCAGTGGGGCTGGCGATCCGGTGGAACGGGTCCTCGGTCGGTGGCCTGGCGCCGGGCGGCAGCGAGGGCGTAGCCGGCCGGGGAGGAGTGACCCGCAGGATCCGCACGGGTGCCGTCCAGTCCGGCCGCCAGACGGTCAGGTCGCGCTCGTCCCGGGACATCCAGGCCGTGGTGCGGCCGTCAGTGGTCATGTCCACCGTGGTCCCCGGTCCCAGGGCCGGCGGTGCCGGAGGGCCCGCCGTCTCATCCGGGCCGATCGCGTTCAGGCGGCCAGTGGCCCTGTCGAACCAGATCAGGTCGGCGCCGCGGAACCCGACAGCGCTCACCTGTCCGGTGGCCACCGTGCGGACCGTTCCGGCCGCCAGGTCGTGCAGGGTCAGCTCGGCCCGGTCCTTGTCGAGGATCCGGGTCACGGCGAGCTTCCCGTCCTGCAGCAGGAACGGGACGCCGCCCTGGTCGGCGCTCGCGACCCGCCGCGGCTCGGCCCCGGTCTCCGCGTCCCAGACGAAGAGTTCCGCGCCACCGGTGGAGTGCGGCGCCGCCCGGATGAGGTCGGAGCGTGCGTAGACCAGCCAGCGCCCGTCGAAGTCGCCCCACAGCGGGAAGGTGAACAGGTCCGGCATGGTGGCCACGACCCGTCGGTCGCCGTTCTTCTCCTGCTTGACCAGCAGCATCGGGAGACCGTCGCGCTGCACGGTGGCGAACGCGGAGCGGGCGTCCGGTGCCGGGGTGAGCCCTGACCACCGCTCCCCGGGCTCCTGCGGCAGCCGGCTGTCCCGGATCGCGTCCTGCCAGCTCTGCGGCATGGTGACCGGGCAGAAGTCGGCACGCGGCGCGGCGGTCACCTGCGTCGAGGGCATTCCCTCGGCCGTCGCCGGGGTGGCCGCCGGGTCTCCCGGGGTGCACGCGGCGAGCAGCGCCGCCGCGAGGACCGGAGCGAGGACGGCGGCGGCCCGGGAGCGGGCCGCGCGGGACGAGGGCCTCATGCTCGCGAATGCTAGGTAGCGCCGGTGCCGCGCGGTGACCGGTGGGCGGGATCGTCGTGCGGTCGTTACCGGGGCCGGTCCGGCCCGGAGGTCCTCCGCGCGGTCGTGCGCCTTCGCCGCCGGGTCAGCCGGCCGGTCCGGCAGACCGGCGCCGTTCGGCCCGCCACCAGCGGTGGATGATCAGCACACTGGCGATCAGGCCGAGGCTCGCAGGCGCAGCCGCGTACCAGTTGATCGAACCGGGACTTGTCGCGGCGGCGCCGATCGCCGCGTAGCCGATCGCGGTGGGGGCGGAGGCGATCACGCTGCCGGCCAGGAACGGCAGGATCCGGGCCGCGGTGGTGCCGTAGCCGTAGCTGACCAGGCCGAACCCGGCGATCGGCAGCAGCCGCACGGTGACCACGCCGAAGACGCTCTGCCGGGCGAACCAGCCGTCGAGGCGGGCCAGCCGGCCGCGGACCCGCTCGGCGACGAACTCGCGGCCCAGCACCCGGCCCACTGTGAAGCCGATGGCCGCCGCGAGCAGCGCCGCGCCGAGCGCGTAGGCGGCGCCCTGCACCGGGCCGAAGATCGCGCCCGCGGCCAGCGTGACGAACGTCCGCGGCACCAGCGCCACCAGCAGCAGCGCGCCGCCGATCACCGCCGCGGGCGGGCCGTAGCCGCCGAGCGAGTCGGCGAGCCGGGGCAGGTCGGCCGGGTCCGGCCGGGGCACCAGCAGCAGCGTCACGCCGAACCCGGCGAGCAGCAGCAGGAGCAGCCCGAACCGGCGCGCCGAGGGCTGCCGCAGCAACCCGGCGAGCCGGCGGGCCACCGGTCGCCGCCC
>NZ_JBXUOV010000202.1:0-9844 GCF_057196585.1 Micromonospora sp. ATLC20 | reverse complement strand
GGCCCGTGCGGCGCGGTCCGGAGCGGGCGCGGCCGGACCGACGGACCGGCCCGGGGACGGCGCGGCCGGGCTCACGGACCGAGCCGGGGACGGCGTTGCGGCCGGCGGCCCGGACGAGGCGGCGGTCGACGAGCTCGCCGCCCTGCTCAACCAGGCGGGCTTCGCGCCGGGCAGTGTCACAGCGGAACAGGCGGAGCGGGCCGCACGGCTGAGCCAGGGCTTCGGCGACGCGCTGCGCGCGGCCCGCTCCCGGTGGGGCCGGTTGTTGTGGACGGTCCACCCGGGGCCGCTGCGCTGGCGCCGCTGACCGGACCGGCCGAGCCTCGTCGCACGGTCCGCTACCGGCCTGGTTCGGAGGAAGCTGCCGGGACGCGCCGCGCTCAGCGGTCGGCGGCGCGCAGCTTCCGGACGAGCTTGCGCAGCCCGGCCTGCCAGCCGTCCGGGTCCTCGGCGCGACGCCGGGCGTAGTCGGCCACCTCCGGGTGCGGCAGGATCAGGAACCGCTCCTCGGCCAGCCCGGCGACCACCGCGTCGGCGACCTGGTCCGGCGTGAGGATCGTCCCGGACGCGGCGATCACCCGGGCGCCCAGGTGCCCCTCGGCGAGGCCGTCGGCGAGCATCGCGGTGTCCACGCCCTGCGGGCACAGTGCGCTGACGCGGATGCCGGCGTCCCGGTAGGTGATCGCCAGCCACTCGGCGAGTCCCACGGCGGCGTGCTTGGTGGCGGTGTACGGGGCGTCGCCGACCGCCGTGAGCACACCCGCCGCCGAGCAGGTGAGCAGCAGGTGCCCCTGGCCCCGGCGGAGCATCCCGGGCAGCGCCGCGCGGGCGCTGTGCAGGTGCCCGAGCACGTTCACCCGCCAGGCCCGGTCCCAGTCCGCGTCGGGCGCGTCGATGCCGCCGCCGGTGGCGACGCCGGCGTTGGCGCAGAACAGGTCGATCCGGCCGTGGCGGCGCTCGGTCTCCTCGACGAGGGCGCGTACCGCCGCCTCGTCGGTGACGTCGAGCCCGACGCCGCTGGCCACCGGGCCGATCGCGTCGGCTGCGGCGCGGGCCGCGTCGGCGGCCAGGTCGGCCAGGACGATCGCGGCGGCGCCCTCGGCGGCGAACCGGCGGCCCAGCGCCGCGCCGATCCCACCGGCCCCGCCGGTGATCACCACCACCCGGTCGGTCAGGTTCATCTCAGGCCACCTTTCCGGGGCCGAGCCGGGGCAGCAGATCCATCCAGGCCGCCGCGCCGCCCTCGGTGATCTCCGGCGTGGGCAGCACCGCGATGACCGGCACGTCGACGCCGTTGTCGGCGTACCGGCGGACGGCCGCCACGCACTGCTCGGGCGAGCCGTGCAGCACCAGCGCGTCGACCACCTCGTCCGGTACGGCGGCGGCGGCGCCCCGCCGGTCCCCCGCGGCCCACGCCTCCCACATCGGGCCGAGCGAGTCCTGGCGGCCCAGCCATCTGTGGAAGGCGGCGTACGCGGGCACCGTCAGGTAGCCGGTGATCATGCGGCGGCCCAGCGCGCGGGCGTACGCGGTGTCCTCGGTGGGGCAGACGAAGATGCGGGCGGCCACGTCGAAGCCGGGCCGGCGCTCGCCCACCTCGGCCAACGCGGTCGGCACGTCGTCGGCGGCCAGCCAGTTGAGGATCACCCCGTCGGCCTCGGCTGCGGCCAGACGCAGCATGCCGGGGCGCAGCGCGGCCAGCAGGACCGGCGGCGGCACGCTGGGCGGGCGCTCCAGGGTGAAGCGTCGTACCGCGAACGTGTCGAACGCGCCGTCGACGGTCTCGCCGCGCAACGCGGCCCGCAGGAACCGCAGCACGTCCCGGGTCCGCTTGAACGGCTCGTCGAACCCGATCGCGTTCCAGTCCCGCACCAGCACCGGCGACGAAGCGCCGACGCCGAGGGCGAACCGGCCCGGCGCGGCCTCGGCCAGCGCGGCGGCGCTCATCGCGAGCAGTCCCGGCCCTCTGGTGAACACCGGCGTGATCGCGGTGCCCAGCCGCAGCCGCGGCGACCAGGCGGCGGCCAGGGCCAGCGGGGTGAACGCGTCGGCGCCGGCCACCTCCGACGACCACACGTCGGTGAACCCGGCGTCGTCGAGGGCCGCGTAGACCGCGGCGTGGTCGGCGAGCGGGATACCGCCCAGTGGCACGGTCATGCCCCATCGGTTCGTCACCCGTCGATGGTGCCCGTCCGGCACCGCCCGGAGCAAGATCCAGGCGGATATGGGTGATCCGCACCGGGGCGTCGGGAAAGAGTGTTACGACTGCCGGGCCCGCTTCGAGTACGAGGTGTTCGGCCGCGTCTCCCCGTCGAGGCTGGTGGGGATCGCCGCGCTGCTGCTGCCCGTACCGCTGCTGGTGCGCCTCGCGCCGCTGGTCGCAGCGATCCTGGCCGCTGTGGTCCTGACGGTGGTGGCGGTGGCCGACGCGCGCCGCGCCTGGGGCCGCCCGCCCGAGGAGGCGGCGACGCCGTTCTGAGCGGCGACGCCGGTGCCGGACGCCGCGGCCGGGCTACGATCCGCGCGTGACCTTCTCGCTCGTCGCCCGCTCCGCCGACGGGCGCCTCTACGGGGTGGCGGTGGCCAGCCGGTTCCTCGCCGCCGGGGCGCTGGTGCCGGCGGCCGAGGCGCTGGTGGGCGCGGTCGCCACCCAGGCGCACGCGAACCTCGCCTACCGGGCGCAGGCGCTCGCGCTGCTGCGTACCGGCGTCACCGCCACCGACGTGGTGGCCGGGCTGGTCGCCGCCGATCCCGGCCGCGACGACAGGCAGCTCGCGGTGGTCGGTACGACCGGCGACGGGGCCACCTGGACCGGGCCGCGCTGCCACCCCTGGGCGGGCGGGCAGGCCGGCGACGGCTGGGCCGCGCAGGGCAACATCCTGACCGGCCCGCAGGTGATCGACGCGCTGCGCGACGCCTGGCTGGCCCGCGACGACCTGCCGTTCCCGCAGCGCCTGCTGGCCGCGCTCACCGCCGGTGACGCGGCCGGCGGCGACCGGCGCGGCCGGCAGAGCGCCGCGATGCTGGTGGTGCAGCGCCACGGGGGCTACGCCGGCACCGGCGACGAGCTGGTGGACCTGCGGGTGGACGACCACGCCGACCCGGTCGCCGAGCTGCGCCGCCTGCTCGGCATCCACCACATGCTGTTCGGCCGCCCCGACCCGGCCACGCTGCGGGATCTCGCCGGCCCGCTCGCCGCCGAGGTGGCCGAGTTGCTCGCCGCCACCGGCCACCCGGTCGGCCCGGCCGGCCTGGACGACGCGCTGGCGGCCTGGACCGGCCTGGAGAACCTGGAAGAACGCTTCGTACCCGGCCGGATCGACCCGATCGTGCTGGAGCACCTGCGGCGGTGTGCCGGGCGCTGAGCCGTGGTCAGCCGCCGAACGCGAGCCGGCCGATGCCGGCGCGCGCCAGCTCGGCGTGCTCATCGCCGGTCAGCGGCAGCCGCCCGGTGGCCTTGCGCAGCACGGTGAGCGCGTCCCAGCCCAGTCCGGCCGGCACCGGCACGCCGCCGGTGAGCACGCCGGCCACCACGTCCGCCGCGGCCGGGGTCAGCCACGGCGCCCGGTCCAGCGCGTCGGCCAGGTCCAGGCCGTGCACCGCGACCTCCACCACGCGGGTACGGAGGAACTCCGGCAGCGCCATCGCGTCACCGTGGCGGGTGCGTACCACCCGGCCGGGCGGCGCGGCGGCGACCGCCTCGTCGGTGGCGCGCCAGGCCCGGGCGAACTCGTCGGCCACCTCGGCCGCGCCCGGGTGCTCCCGCGCCGCCCGGCGGGCCGAGTCGATGCGGTCCCGGTCGACCGGCGGGCTGAACTTGGCCGCGCCGAAGTAGGCGGCCGCGTCGACCTCGGCGCGGGGCGGCGCGGGTTCGGCGAGCATCAGGGCCAGGCGACCGGCTCCGGTGCTCACGTGCGCGACCAGGTCGCGTACCCGCCAGGGCGGGCACGGGGTGGGCCGGTCCAGCGCCGCGTCGTCCAGGTCGCGCAGCACCCGTTCCAGGCGCTCGCACTCGGCCCGGAACGCCTCCCGTACGGGCTGCACCGGCGTCAGCCCTTCCAGCGGGGCACCAGCCGGTGCACCACGACCAGCACCAGCGCGGCCACCACCGCGATCGTGCCGGCGATGCCGGCCGCGCTGCCCGCGTACCCGATGAACAGCGGACGGCGGCCGAGCGCCTCGACGGGGATGGTGGAACGGTCGACGAGCCAGGACAGCGCCACCGCGGAGGCCAGCAGGGCCACCACGCCGATGCCGCCGAGCACGGCGCCCGCCATTCGGTGCGCGTCGCCCGGCTCCACCACGGCCTGCTCCCGCTGGAAGAACAGCAGCACCAGTCCGGCGGCGGCGGCCCAGGCACCGACCACCAGGTACGCGGCGACCGCGTCGCTGGGCCGGTGCCAGCCGGCGGAGAGCGTGGCGACGCCGGCGGCGGCGGCGTACCCGGCGCCGAGGAACGCCCCGGCGACCCGCAGCTTGCGCGGCAGCACCAGGATCAGCGCGATCGCCACCGAGGCCGCCACGGCGGTGTGCCCGCTGGGCAGGCTGTTGCCGGCGGCGGCCCGTTCCGGGTCGATGCCGAAGTCGGGCCGGACCAGGTAGTACTTGAGCAACTGCGTGGTCACGTTCGCGCCGGCGATGAGCAGCGTCGCGGTGACGGCGAGCGCCTTGCGCCCCCGGATCAGCGCGATGAAGCCGATCACCGCGGTCGCGGCCAGCAGCGACACCACCGACATGGCGTTGAGGAGTGTGTTCACCGGACCGTCTATGCGGTCCTGGCCGATCCGGTTGCCGGTGAGCGCCACCGTGTCCAGCCACTGGCCCAGTTCGGTGTGCACGGCGAAGCGCCACACCAGCCCGAACGCGGCTGTCTGGATCAGGGCCAGTACGACCAACCAGACCGCCGTCCAACCCCTCGCCGTCTCCCGCACCCGGACAACTTAACGGTAGGCACGCTCCGGCGCGCGGCGGAGCGCCAGCGGCGGCGGCGTACGGTGAGGCGGGCGATCTCGAGGAGGTGGCGCGTGACCGGCACGCCACAGCGGCAACCGGACGACGGGCCGCGGCCGGAGTCGCTGGCCGACCTGCTCGGCGGCCGGCGCGGGGCGGTGGACGCGACCCTTCCGCCACTGGCGTTCGGGCTCGGCTGGGTGCTCGGCGGTCTCGGCGGCGGCGTGCTCGCGGCGGTGCTGACCGGCACGGCGGTGGCCGGCTGGCGGTGGCGGCGCGGCGACCGTCCCCGCTCGGTGCTGGTCGGTCTGCTCGCGGTCTGCGTGGCAGCGCTCATCGCGTTGCGCACCGGCCGGGCCGCCGATTTCTTCCTGCTCCAGATCGCCGCCAACACGGCCAGCGCGCTGGCCTGGGCGGTGAGCATCGTGGTGCGGTGGCCGCTGCTGGGTGTGGTGGTCGGCACGGCGCTGGGCCAGCGGACCCGGTGGCGGCGAGACCCGGCGCTGCTGCGGGCGTACGGCCGGGCCAGCTGGGTGTGGGCGGCCACCTACGTGCTGCGGGTCGCGGTGTTCGTGCCGCTGTGGCTGTACGGGCACGTGGTCGCGCTCACAGTGGCGCGGGCGGCGCTGACCTGGCCGCTGATCGCATCGGCGCTTGCGGGCAGTTGGGTGGTGATCCGGCGCTCGCTGCCGGCCTGGCATCCGGGGCTGCGGCACCCGGTGGACCCGGCGGGCACCGACGGTGTGGCGGCGCGCACAGAATAATGGAGAGGCCGCCACGGGGGGAGCGGCCTCTCCGTCAAATACGTTACTCCGTCCACGGCCCGGATGTGATCCCGTGGACCGCTGATTTTTCCGTGCCTTTTCGCGCCATGGGTCGTCGCCGGGCGGAGTGGTGGGCCGGCCGGTCCGCTGCGTCGGCCGGACGGCCGGCCCACCCGGCCTGACCGTGGGCGTCAGGCCGTTCGCCGACCCGGCCGCTCCGTTCCCCCATCGGCCGGGTCGGCCTCCTCCGCGGGCGGGTTCGCACCCGCCCGCGGAGGAGGGGTCACCTCACCCTTGCGGGAAGTAGGTGCCGTAGTCGGCGTACGCCATGGCGATGTCCGCCTGCGCCCAGAACCGGTGGTAGTTGAAGACCGGCTCGGGACCGCCGTCCAGGTACGCCTGCACCTTCGGCCAGTCCGGGTCGTTCTTGTAGAACGAGCGGATGTCCAGGAAGCTCTTGCCCGGGGCGATCGCGTCGCCGTTGGGCATCTTCCCGGTCCAGCCGTTGGGGACGTAGAGACCCTGGCCGTCGGCGGCGTTGTAGACGTCGTCGAAGCGCTTGTAGTCGCCGCGCTTCTCCGGCGTCGAGACGCCCTTGCTGTCGGCGGACGCCGAGAGCGCGTCCAGCAGGCCCTTGGCGGTGTCCTTCGCCGCGGTGTTGCCGGACTTGGCCGCGTACGCGATGAGCGTGCGGGCGTAGGCGCCGGCGACGCCGACGTCCTGACCCTTGACCGTCACCTCGACGTGCAGGTTGGTGTTCGGCTGCGGGCTGCTCGGGTTCCAGTTCGCCGGCTGGCCGGTCCACTTCATGTCCGACGGGATCGACCAGTTGGTGCCGACCGTGGTGTTCGCGATGGCCCACGGCACCCACTTGTCCAGCAGCGCCTTGGCCTTCGCGTTGCCGGTCTCCAGGTACAGCTCGGCGATGCGCTGCATCGACCAGGCCTGCATGCCGAACCACTGGTTCGACGGCGGGTCGTTGTAGACCGGGTCGACGTCGTAGTACATGCCGTAGAAGGTGGCGGTGCCGGCCGGCGGCTGGGCGTAGCTGCCGTCCCAGCTGTTGGTGGCGCCACCGGCGATGCCGCCCTCGGCGGACTGGAGCCAGGTGTAGAACTCCAGCTGCCGGTCGAGGCTCTTCTGCCAGTCGGAGACCGCGGTCGGCGACTTCGGCTTCAGCTCCGCGACGTTGGTCATGGCCCAGGCCGCGAACGGGTTCTGGTAGCCGAAGTGGCTGTGGCTGGAGCCGATCCGCCACGACCAGTTCTGCGAGGCGTCGTACGCGCCACCCCAGGCGTAGTACCAGGAGAGCAGGTAGTGCGCCGAGTCACGGCCGCTGCCGGCCGGGCAGGTGGACGCCCCGACGCAGTTGCCGATCTTCTTGAAGTACTTGTCGAACAGCGCGTAGCGCAGGTAGTCGCCCATCTTGGCGGCCTTCGCCACGGTGGCCGCCACGTCGGCCTGCTTGCCCTGTGCCTTGGCCCAGGTCAGCGCCCAGTAGGCGGCCTGGACGGCACGCGCGTCGGCGTCCGGGGCGTTCGTGTACTTCCACTGCTTGGCCGGGGCGCTGGACTCCTTGACGAACAGGTCCAGGTAGCCGTTCGGGCCGCCGTGCTTGAACGTGTCGCAGGACGGCTGCGGCACGGTCTCCCACACCGACTCCTGGGTGCCCCGCTGGAAGGTGTTGATGTACGCGGGCCGGGTGGTGCCGTCGCCGCAGCGGCCGAAGCCGTAGGTGTTGTCCACGTCGAGCAGCCAGTGCATGCCGTAGATGTCACCGGTGCCGTAGGTGGACTGCAGTTCCGAGCGCAGCGGGTCCTGGCCGACCGGGACGTTGGCCTCCAGCGCCGACGGGTACTGGCTGGGCAGGTTGTGCTCGGCGGCGTACTGCGGGGTGCCGGGCGAGCCGGCGGTGGCCTGGTCGGCGTGCGACGGGATGATGTACTTCTCCATGACCGTCCAGGCGTTGTTGAACGGGGCCCAGTTCTGGGTGACCCGGCCGTACTGCGCCTCCAGCCAGAGCCAGAAGCTGAATGCCTCCGAGGTGGTCTCGTGCCCGTGGTCGGGCGCCTCGACGATCAGCGTCTCGATCGAGTGGTACGGCACGCCCTCGGGGCTGAAGTAACCCGAGTTCTTGATCTTGCCGTACTGGTCGAGGAACTTCTTGATGTAGGCGTTGTCGCCGCCCGGGGTGTCGTTGTCCGCCTCGGTGGCGACGACGGAGATCGGGGCGTAGCCGGTGGCCGACGCGGTGATCGTCGCGGTGCCGCCGACCGTGTCGGAGTCCTCCGCGGCGGAGACGGTGGCGGTGACGCCGGTGCTCCAGTTGCTCGACGTGAGCGTCAGTGTGGACGGCGAGACCGTGATGTCGCTGTCACCGGTGACGGCGAGGGTCACCGGCACGTTGGCCGTGGGCGCCGCGCTGAGCGCGTACCGGACCGTGGCGCTGCCGCCCTCGGCCACGGTGACCGCCGACGGGCTGGCGACCAGCTTCGGCCCGCTCGCCGCGGTGACGGTGAACGACTTCTCCGAGACGGCGCTGCCGCCCGCGTTGTCGTACGCCTTGGCCTGCACCGTGTAGCTGCCCGCCGGCAGGTCGAGCAGGTCGTAGCCGTACGGCGCGGTGGTGTCGGTGTTTACCAGCAGGCCGTTGCGGTAGAACTCGACCTTGCTGATGGTGCCGTCGCTGTCGCTCGCGGTCGCGGTCAGCGGGACGTCCGCCGGCGCCTCGAACGGGCCGGACGGCACGCTCAGGGAGACCGTCGGTGGCTGGTTGGTCTGCGCGCCGTTGCACGCGACCCCGTTGAGCGTGAACGCGGTGGGCTTCGGGTTGCTGCCGCTGTAGCTGCCGTTGAAGCCGATGCTGGTGGACGCGCCGGTGGGCAGGCTGCCGTTCCACGACTCGTTCGTCGCGGTGACCTCGCTGCCGGACTGGCTCCACTTGGCCGACCAACCCTGGGTCACGCGCTGGCTGCTGTTCGGGAAGGCGAACTTCAGCGACCAGTTGTTCAGCGCGTCACCCAGGTTCTTGATGGTGACGGTGGCGGTGAACCCGTTGTTCCAGTCGCTCGTCGCATAGGTCACGTCGCAGGCGGGCGCGGCCTGGGCGGCGCCCGCGGGCAGGGCCACCCCGCCTATGACGAGGGCGGTGGCGGCGACCATCGCCGTGCGGCGACGTCTGGCCAGAAGTCTCATGTGGGCGGTGTCTCCTCGGACCGGGCCGGGACCGTGGGCCCCGGCGGGGCGCCTCCACGCGTCGCCGGGGCGTACGCGGGGGGACGGAGGCGTCCGGAAAGGTGGTCGTCCCGGCCGTGCCGGGGATCGGGGCGCCGCACCGGTTGTTCACCGGGTGCCCTCGGCGGCCCGCGCTCGCGTTCACTGGCTCCGCGTGGCGTGACGAGAGTGTGACATGGAAGCGCTCCCACCACAACGGCCAGCGCAGATACGCGCTTCCATGTTTCGATCTCGTTTAGGGGCTTTTCCAAACCCGTGACGGGCGTTACAGTCGCAGCATCGCCGATGGGAGCGCTTCCATCGACGGTGATACAAGTACTGGATCGCCGGGTACACCCGTGCCCGGCGCGTCGGCCCAGAGGCCGACGGCGGACCAGCCCGGACGCCGCCGCCGGCCGTCACCCGCCAGACGGAGGGAGGTGGAACCAGAGCCACTCGCGTGGCCCGGCTCCCGCGCGACGCGCACGACGGACGCCAATTCCACTTCGTGCGTGTGTGCACCATCGGTGGGGACGGGGGTTGCCCTCCCCCGTCCCCACACTAAACCCCCGTTGTCGACGGCAAAAGAGGCCGACGGGACAGGCGTGACACGCCACCCGGACGGCCTTTCTCGCTATCCACCCCACCCCTCGCCGCTCACGCCGCCGCGAGCGACGTTCCCGAGCGACGCCCCCGCCCACCCACTTTCCGGCCGCCCGCCGGCCGCGCCGCACCTCGCCGCGACCGCCGGATCGGGGCCGGCCGCTCCCTGGCTATCATGGGAGCGCTCCCGGCCCAGGGCGGCCCGTCACTCCGAGGAGAAACCTCATGTCGTTACTCACCCGACGGCGCCTGCTCCGCCGCGCCGCCCTGTCCGCGACCGCGGCCGGCGCGGCCCGGACCGGGCTCGCCGGCGC